>JBOGIN010000614.1:0-2867 GCA_050742275.1 Vicinamibacteraceae bacterium | reverse complement strand
CGCCTCGTCGGCTGCTGTTTCCGCATCGGTCGTCGCGCACTTGAAACAAATTGCTCGCGACGAGCTGAAGCTTCGTCCGGATGAGATCGAGCGGATCGATTCGAACACCTCGCTCATCGAAGGGCTACAGCTCGATTCGCTGACACAGGTCGTGCTGCTCAGCGAGCTCGAAGCACAGTATGGGATCGCGCTGGACGTTGGCGGCCAGGAGCAGCTCGAGCAGATCGAGACCGTGGGCGACCTCGTTGCGCTCATCGCGGATCGCGTGACCTCTTCGCAGCGTTCGGCGTCTCTCGAACGTGTGCGCTCTCCGCAGCCGTGACGAATCCCCGCTACCGGACCGCTCCGGAAGCCTTGTTGGCGCTGCAGGGCTGCACCACGCACGGCGCGCGGTTTGTCGACCGCACGGGCGCCGCCGAGCTCCATCCGTACGGAGCGATCGTCGACCGCGCCACGCGCGTTGCCGGCACGCTGCAGCAGCAGGGGCTTCGACCGGGCGAGCGTGTGGCGATCGTCCTCCCGACGTCGATCCAGTTCTTCGACGCGTACTTGGGCACGATGCTCGCCGGCGGCGTGCCGACCGCGCTGTATCCACCGGTTCGATTCGGCAAGCTCACGGAGTACTTCGCACGAACCTCACGCGCGCTCCAGCAAATTGCCGCGAGGTTCCTCGTCATCGACGGGCAGATCAGCAAGCTCTTCGGCCCGGCGGTCGAGAGCCTCCGCGGGCTCTCGCAGGTCTTCGATGCGGGTGACCTGCTGGGGGATGCCCCATGGCGCCCGGTTCACGCGGACGCCGACGCCCCCGCCTTGCTGCAGTTCTCTTCCGGCACGACAGCTCACCCGAAGGCGGTCACGCTGTCGCATCGAAACCTGATGCACAGTCTGGCGATGATCGACAGCTTCCTCCCGTTTTTCGGCACGGGGGAACAAGAGCACGGAGGCGTCTGTTGGCTTCCGCTGTACCACGACATGGGCCTGATTGGCTGCATGTTCATGGGCATCTACCATCCCGGCACGCTGACGTATCTCCGTCCCGAGCACTTCCTCGCCAAGCCGGCGTTGTGGCTGCAGACGATATCCAGATACGCGGCAGTGGCGTCGCCAGCGCCCGACTTCGCCTACGGTCTTTGTCTGACTCGAGTCAGTGATGAGGAGATGGCAGGCGTGGACCTTTCGAGCTGGCGCATTGCCTTCAACGGCGCCGAGGCCATCGACACAGACGTAATGCAGCGCTTCATCGACCGATTCAGCCGGTGGGGACTGCGACCCGAAACGCTCACGCCCGTGTATGGCCTTGCCGAAGCGGGGCTCGCTGTCACCTTCTCCGATCCCGGCGAGCCGGCGCTCGTCACCGAGTTCGACCGCGAGGCGCTGGCGGGATCGGGCGTTGCCAAACCGGGGTCCGGCCGTCGGCTGCCGTCGGTCGGACGTGCGATGCCTGGTCTGGACGTGGAGGTTCGCGATGAGGAGACGCGGCTCGCTGATAGCCGGGTTGGGCGGATTTGGGTGCGCGGCCCTTCGATTACACGTGGGTACGACAACGACGCGGAATCGACGAGGCGCCTGCTTCGTGATGGCTGGCTCGACACGGGCGATCTCGGATTCTTCTATGGCGGCAATCTGTACATCTCGGGCCGTGCGAAGGATCTCATCATCATCCGTGGCCGGAACTATGCCCCGCAGGAGATCGAGAGGCTCCTCGCCGATCTCCCGGGGCTCCGGCGCGGTTGCGCCGTGGCGGTCGCCGACTCGTCCCATGGGGGACGCGAGCAGTTGGTCGTTCTCGCAGAGCGCGATCGGCGCACTCCGAAGCCAGACGAGGAGCTCGTTGCCGCCATTCGCAACGCCGTGCTGAACGGCCTGGCACTGACCCCCGACGTCATCGAGCTGCTCTCTCCTGGCACGCTTCCCCGCACCTCGTCCGGCAAGCTGCGCCGCGCGGACGCATTGCGGATGTACCAGACGAGGCAACTGAAGGCGCCGGCTCGGACCACTCGACTGGCGCTACTTCGCCACGTGGCAGCGTCGCAGCTCGCCTGGGCTCGCCAGTGGCTGCGCCGCACGATCGACGTGTGATCACACGTCGGATCGCAAGGCAACGATGGGATCGATACGAGAAGCGCGGCGGGCAGGGAGATACATCGCCAACAGCGCGATGGCGACGAGGATCGCCGAGACCGCCGTATAGGTCGTCGCGTCCAACGCGCTGACACCGAACAGCAGCGCCGACATCAGACGCGTCAGCAGCATCGCTGCGCCGATGCCAATCGCAATGCCCGTGAGCGTGAGCACGAGCCCGTGACGTAGAAACAGCCGGCGCACATCGCCGGCCTGCGCGCCGAGCGCCATGCGGATGCCGATCTCACGAGTTCGCTGCGCCGTGATGTATGCAGTCACGGCGTAGATTCCCACGACGCCGAGGAGCAGCGCGACCGTCGCGGCAATGGTCACGATCACTAGGGCGAAGGAGGTCTGTGTCATCGATCCCGCTCGGATTTGGTCGAGCGTCCGGACGTTGGCGAGCGCCAAGCTCGGGTTGACCTCCCATACGGCCCGCTGCAGCTCGCCGAAGAAGCTGGCGGATCCCGTTCGGTCTGACCGAACAGCGTAGGCCATGTCGCGAGCCACGAACATTGCCTGATTCCAGAACTGCTTGATTAGCAGCGGCCAGTACACCATGGCCGGCGCAGGCTGGTCGAGGCCGTGGTCCCGCTCGTTCCCGACAACCCCGACGATTTCCCGCCACGGGCCCTTGGTGCCCTCTCTGATTCGCTTGCCGATGGCGTCACCAGGGTCCTTCCAGTACTCACGGGCAAGATTCTCTGAAATGACGACAACGGAACGGGCTTGGTACGCGTCAGTCC
>JBOGIN010000613.1:0-3992 GCA_050742275.1 Vicinamibacteraceae bacterium | reverse complement strand
ATGCGTCGGTGCTGATCACCGGAGAGAGCGGCACCGGCAAGGAGCTCGTGGCAGAAGCGATACACAGCAACAGTCCGCGCGCCGGCAAACCGTTCGTCAAGGTGAATCTTGGCGGCATCTCCTCGTCGCTCTTCGAGAGCGAGATGTTCGGACACGTGCGAGGTGCCTTCACCGACGCGCGGCACGACCGAAAGGGACGTTTCGAGATGGCGCACGGCGGTACTATCTTCCTCGATGAGATCGGAGACCTGGATCCTGCCTCTCAGGTCAAGCTACTGCGGGTGTTGCAGGATCGCACCTTCGAAGTCCTCGGCTCGAGTCACCGCCGCGAGGTCGACGTGCGCGTGGTGTCCGCAACGAACCGCAACCTCCCTGAGACGGTGGCGCGCGGGGAGTTCCGCGAGGATCTCCTCTACCGCATCAATCTCATTGCGTTCCACCTCCCACCGTTGCGCGAGCGTCCAGACGATATCCCCATCCTCGCCGCACGGTTCCTCCAGACGACCAGCCAGGTGTATCGGAGGGGCCCACTGGCGTTGAGCGAAGCGGCAATCCGATTCCTGCAGGCGCAGCCCTGGCCAGGCAACGTGCGCCAGCTTCGTCAATGGATCGAGCGTGCGGTCCTCGTCACAGCACGCGATCTGATCGAGGTAGAAGACTTCACGATGACCCGCGACCTGGAGCGGAGCGAGTCGTCGAACGAGCCGCTGCCACCCGTTGGAACAATGACCGTAGACGAGATCGAGCGCGCCGTGGTCATCAAGGCCTTGCGACACCACAGCGGGAATATCAGCCGCGCTGCCGACGCCCTCGGTCTCAGCCGCGCCGCTCTCTACCGCCGCCTCGAAAAATACGGGATCGCGACTTGAGCCTCCGCGGCCGACTCACCGCCTACGTCATTGTCTTGCACGTCATCTTTGCTGCGCTCGCAGTCGTGCTGCTACTCCGCCACCCCCTCTGGCTGTTTGCCGTCGAAGCGGTTTTCATCATCTCTCTGGTCGCCGGTCTCAAGCTGACGCGTAATGTCTTCCAGGGCTTCTCACTGCCGCAGGAAGCCGCGCGATTGATGAACGATCAGGAGCTCACGACGCGCCTGCGCGAGGTAGGTCAGCCAGAGCTGGACAGGCTCATCCGCGTCTACAACCGTATGGTGGACGATCTTCGCGGCGAGCGCACGCGGCTCGAGGAGCAGCATCAGTTTCTCGCGAAGATCGTGCAGGCCTCGCCGGCCGGCATCATCATCCTCGACTTCGACGGGCGCGTCAGCAGCATCAATCCAGCCGCCGAGCGCCTGTTCGACGCGCCAGCGGTGGAGGCTGACATCGCACCGCCTAAGGCAGACGCGACGCGCCCTGCTCGCGGACGGCAGTTGGCGGGTCTCGCGTCTCCTCTAGCGCAACACCTGGCGGCACTGCACGCTGGCGAGACACGCGTCTTCAGTCTCAGCGGCGCTCGGCGCGTGCGTTGCCATCACGGCACGTTCTTGGATCGTGGCTTTCGGCGAAGTTTTCTCCTCATCGACGAGCTGACCGAGGAGCTGCGACAGTTCGAGAAGGCGGCGTACGAGAAGCTGATCCGGGTGATGTCGCACGAGGTCAACAACACGGTCGGCGCATCCAACTCATTGCTGCAATCGAGTTTGACGTATGCCCGCGAGCTTGGCGAAGAGAGTCGCGCCGATTTCGAACAGGCTATCGCCATCGTCATCGAGCGCACCGACCAGCTCAACCGCTTCATGCGGAGCTTCGCCGACGTCGTCAGGCTCCCCGCGCCGATCAAACGGCCCTGTGACGTCCTGCCGATGCTCGAGGCTGCGTCTCGTCTGCTCTCCGCCGATCCTTCCAATCGTGGTCTGACCTGGCGCTGGGACGTGCGTGACCCACTTCGCACGATCGCCATGGACCGCAGTCAAATGGAACAGGCACTCGTCAACATCCTCAAGAATGCCGCAGAGGCAACTGGAGGCAAGGGCACGATCACGCTGCGCCTCCTCCGCCAGAACGGCCGTGCGACGGTCACTATCGAAGACACTGGTCCGGGCATTTCCCCGGACGTTCAGACCAATCTGTTCACGCCATTCTTCAGCACCAAGCCTGGTGGTCAAGGCATCGGGCTGACGCTGGTTCAGGAAATCCTGGACGCGCACGGTTTCGAGTACGCGCTGCAGGGACCGCCCGGCGGCCCATCGCGCTTCACGATCCGCATGCGCTAAAAACGGGGACAGCCCCCGTTTTCCACTATTCGGAAAATGGGGGCTGTCCCCATTTCTCTCTCAGGGCACGAGGACGGCGGCGCCGCGGACACGGCCGGTCCTGAACGCCGCGATCGCCTCATTGGCTTGCTGGAGGGGCCAGACGTCGTGCGCCGCTTCGACCGGCACCTGCGGCGCGAGCGCGAAGAACGCCTCCGCGTCACGGCGGGTGAGGTTGGCAACCGACCGAACGCTGCGTTCACCCCAGAGCAGCGCGTATGGGAATGCCGGGATCTCGCTCATGTGGATGCCGGCGCAGACCACCACGCCGCCCGCGCGGACCGCACGAAGCGCCACAGGCACGAGGGCGCCTACGGGCGCAAAGACAATCGCCGCATCCAACTGTGCCGGCGAGTCCATTGTCGAATCGCCCGCCCACACGGCGCCAAGCCTGCGCGCGAACGTCTGCCCCTCCAGGTCGCCCGGACGGGTGAAAGCGTAGACCTCACGTCCTTCGTGGCGGGCCACCTGCACCAGGAGATGCGCAGCGGCGCCAAACCCGTAGAATCCGATGCGGCGTGCGTCGCCGGCTCGTCGGTACGACCGATATCCGATGAGACCAGCACACAAGAGCGGGGCCGCCCCCGCATCCGAATACGCTTCCGGTATGGGCACACAGTAGCGAGCGTCGGCGACGATGTGGGTCGCGTACCCACCGGGGCGATGGAGGCCGGTGAACTGCGCGTTCACACAGAGGTTCTCCCGGCCAGCACGGCAGTGCTCGCACACGCCGCACGTCCAACCGAGCCAGGGCACGCCAACGCGGTCGCCACGCTGAAAGCGGTGGACCGCCGCGCCACGCGCCGCCACGGTGCCGACGACCTCGTGACCTGGAATCACGGGCCATTTCGGCGCCGGCACCTCACCATCGATGATGTGGAGGTCGGTGCGACAGACACCACAGGCGCGCACCTCGAGCAGGACGTCGTCTGGACCCGGGACCGGTGTTGGCAGCTCCGCCTCGCGGAGCCGCTGATGCGGGGCATCGAGGAGCATCGCGCGCATGGACGGAGATGGTACCCGGTTCCTTTCCAGTCCCGGAATGGATACCGGTCCATCTTGGCGCAGCACGGTCCGGGGACCGTGACTATTCGTCTCGGTGAACCGTGTCAGGGGAGAACGCGGGCACGCAGACGGCCACGTACTCCGCGCCGCCCGGCTCTGGACTGCTGTAGCGCACCCACTCACCGGGAGCTGCCACGACGGCTTGACCCGCGCGGACCAGGACAACACCACCCTCGTGCTCGACGCGGAGCGTGCCACGCAGGACCAGCGTGATCTCCTCGAACTCCGGGCGCTGCCCCGGCTCTTGCCACCCTTCGGGCGAGACCATGTACGCGACGCTCACGTTGGCGTGACCGCTGTTTACCCGCCCGGCGAACTCCCGAATGAGCTTCGGCTTGTTGCCTGCCGCTGTCACGATTGTCGGATGCTCGATCAGTCGGGGCATATCATCTTCGGCGGAGAGGCGGGAGCCACTGCTGCGAGTAGGTTGCGGCGACCTCCGGCGCAGGATCCGCGCGCGCCGGCGATCGCCTCGCTTGCCGGACTTCGCGCTGCACCCGTAACCCGGCGTCGATGGCACGCTTGGTCTCAAAGCTGCCGTCCGCCGCCTGCCTTGCCGCGCCGCCGGTCAACACCGGTCAACACTGCAGCCGTCAGATTGACACCATCGAGCTGTTCCATGATGTGCTCGAGCTCGTGCGCCAGGAGCTCGACCGGATCGTGGCCAGGCGCGAGA
>JBOGIN010000612.1:0-5017 GCA_050742275.1 Vicinamibacteraceae bacterium | reverse complement strand
TGCCGGTTGGGCAAGCGACGAAAGCGGCCGCGCGGCAATTATCAAGACAACGGCGGCGATCCTGATCGCGCTCATGTCAACCGCGGCTCCTCGACCCGCACTTCCCGAAACATGCCGGCCTCCATGTGGTAGAGCAGGTGACAATGAAACGCCCATCGGCCGAGCGCGTCGGCCGTTACCCGGAAGCTCCGTCGGCTGCCTGGCGGCATGTCGATCGTATGCTTGCGCAGGTGGAACCGTCCCTGGTCATCCTCGATGTCGCTCCACATCCCGTGCAAATGAATCGGATGCGCCATCATCGTGTCGTTGACCAGGACGAAGCGGACGCGCTCGCCATAGGTGAGACGAATGGGCTCTGCATCCGAGAACTTGATGCCGTTGAACGACCAGACGAACCGGCCCATGTGTCCGGTCAGGTGCAGCTCGATGGTCCGGCTCGGCTCGCGACCATCCGGATCGGGGAACGCGGTCTTCAAGTTGGCATACGTGCACACGCGCCGCCCGTTGTTCCGGAGGCCGATGCCAGGATCGTCGAGCTTCGCTGTCGGCATCATGGTCTGCATGTCCACGAGCGGATTGCCCTTCTCGCTCACGGGATGAGACTGCATCTCGCCCCCCGTGGGCGGCATGGCGTGCCCCGCGTGGGGATCGCTCTCTGGCTTGCGCGGCATGGCGTGCCCCGCGTGGGGATCGCTCTCTGGCTTGCGCGGCATGGCGTGCCCCGCATGCGGATCCTTGCCAGAGGCAGACGAGGCCGCGCCGCCAGCGCCTGACATTCCGGCCTTCATCGGGCCCTTCTCGTGGCCCATGTGTCCATGCCCCATGTCGGCCATCGTCAGGCTGGGTCGCGGGTCGGGCGCAGGGACCTCCGCTCGGAGCCCGTCACGGACCGCCAGCGTGCCGGCGGCGTAGCCGGTGCGATCCATTG
This sequence comes from Vicinamibacteraceae bacterium, assembly GCA_050742275.1. GTDB lineage: Bacteria > Acidobacteriota > Vicinamibacteria > Vicinamibacterales > Vicinamibacteraceae > WHTT01. The sequence continues at coordinate 4,089 of JBOGIN010000612.1, read as the reverse complement.
CTTGGGCGAAGATCGTGAATGCCTCTTGCCCCGACGGCTCGACGAGGACGTCGAGCGTCTCCGCCACGGCGATGCGAAACTCGTCGATGGTGACGGGATGCACGTACTGGCCGTCCGCCGCAACGACCGTCATCGTCAGCCCAGGAATGCGAACGTCGAAGTGTGTCATCGAGGCACCGTTGATGAAGCGCAGTCTGAGGCGTTCGCCGGGATGGAACAGGCCTGTCCAATTCGCAGCAGGAGGCTGCCCGTTCAGGAGGTAGGTGTAGGTATAGCCCGTTACGTCCACCAGATCGCGATCGCTCATGCGCATCCGGCCCCACGCCGAGCGCTCCGCGAGCGTCACCCGCAGTCCGCGCTCGCGCACGTCGCGGAAGACGTCGGCGATCGTGCGCTGGTGGAAGTTGTAGTAGTCGGACTGCTTCTTGAGCTTCGCGAATACGCGCTGCGGGCTCTCGTCCGTCCAGTCGCTCAGCATGACGACGTGCTCACGGTCGTACCGAAACGGCTCGGGCTCGCGCGGCTCGATCACGAGCGGACCGTACACGCCCTGCTGCTCCTGGAACGCAGAGTGGCTGTGGTACCAGTACGTGCCGTTCTGACGCGCCGTGAAGTGATAGCTGTAGGTGTCGCCCGGGCGGATGCCATTGAAGCTGAAGCCTGGCACGCCGTCCATGTTGGCCGGCAGCAGGATCCCATGCCAGTGGATCGAGGTGTCCTCATCCAACATGTTGGCGACGCGTAGCGTGACGGTGTCACCTTCACGCCAGCGCAGGGTCGGTCCCGGGATCGAGCCGCTGATCGTGAGGGCCGTCCTCGAGGCCCCGGTCACGTTGACGGCTGTTTCGCCAATCCGGAGATCGAAGTCCGAGCCGGATAGCACCGCGGGCGCCGAGCGCTGTGCAGGCTCGGCCCAGGCAGCGCCCCGGAGCAGGCCCACGCTTGCGGCGGCGCCGGTCGTGGCGAGCCCTTTGACGAAGGTTCGACGCGAGACAGCGATCGGTGGCTCGAGCGGGGAGCGCTCATGATGTCCTGTCATGGTCCATTGCTCCGGCCGTCGCCGGCAGGGCGTCGATCGTGGGCCTGCGGCGAAGGGCCGTTCTTGCAGACTGTGAGTGGCGTCCGCGGCCGACGGCACCTAACCATGCCTTCGCCGGCGAACGCGTGAACGTTCGAAAGAGAGAAACGGCGCGGATGTGCGCCGAGCGAGGGAATCAGATCCGCAGGACGAGCGTGCGATGGGAGATGGCCGGCGGTGCGAGAAGCGGGCGGATGTCCCGTGACGCGCCGTGCGGCGGCGTCAGTGCGAGCTGTCCAACGTCTGCGGTGACGGCGGAAACCGTGTGTGCGGCTGTCTGGAGCACTCGGCTCGTGTCGTCCCGGCCGGGCAGCAGCGACGCCGTCGCGTCTTCACCAATCCGCCCGTGGTCGCCACACGTATGGTGCGACGCGGCGCTGAGTTGCACGCCGGTCAAGGGTGACGCGTCGTGGCAATCGGCACGCGGCGAGCCATGCGGTGCCGACCTTGCCGCCGCAGCTCGCACGAGGTGGCTCGTCCCGGACGCGCACCCGACGGCACATAGCGCTGCCGATACCGGCGCAACGACAAGCGCCGTGAGCACGAGCACGCCGATACTCGCCCGCGTCCGCCAACCCACGATCGGAGTATACATCGTGTGATGTCACAAGCCTCCGGTCTCACCTGGATCCTGCGGCGGATTCGCCGGTTGGCGCTACCTCGGCCATCTCATGAGCACTCCCGTGCGCGCAGGTCAGGACCGGACAGGGCGCAGCGTGAAGAATGTGGCGGGCCACGCTTGCGAGCACCGTCGACCAACGCCCGTTTGAGCGGTTCGTGCCGATGACGAGGAGGTCCGCGCCTCGTTGGGTGGCGTACCGAATGATCTCGGTGGCTGGCCGCCCGACGGTCACCGCCAGGCGGACGTCGACCAGCCCATCGAGCCCAGGAAGCACCGCTTCGCGCAGACGCGCTTCTGCGTCCTTCACCCACCCTTCGACGACCACGCCAAGGCTGAGAGAGGGGGTCTCGATGTTCCACGCATGACCGAGCGGAGGGTCGACCACGTGGAGCGCGTGGAGCGTCGCACCGAGGCAGTTTGCCAACTCGACCGCATAGCCCTGTGCCTTGTCGGATGTCTGGCTGAAGTCGGTGGCGAAGACGATCGTCCGAATCGTTCGCGACGGCAGCTCGGCGGATGACGACGGCAGGGAAAGGTCGTTGGGGTGCATCGTCGGCCTTCAGACCGATTCCTTGGAACGGAGGTAGCGGCCTTGCGGCGTGCGAACGAGGAACTCGGTCGCCACGAGCTCATCCAGCAACTCTTGAGCGAGATCCGCTTCCAGCGCCCAAAGACGTCGGGCCTGGCCGAGCGTGAGAGACAAGCAGGGCATCTCCAGATATTCGCTACGAATGATGTTGCACCAGCGTCGCCGAGCAAATGAGGAATCGGTCACATCAGGCCTTCGGAAGCACAAACCACGAGTCTCGAGCAAATGTATGAATTCGTTCGCCCCTCGTGTCATAGGCAACGTCGATGCCAACGGGTAATCCGCTTACTGGCCTCATGTGTCGTCCGCAACGTGCCTGCAGCAGCGGACTTTCACCCACGATCCTGCGAAGAATCCCCCTCCCAGGACCCAGGTGGACGTCGGGGTCGATGCGTTTCAGCCAGTTCTGGGAAACCGCGAGCTCACCCGACGAGGTCCGTTCGCCAAACGTGACGGTGACCGCTCACTCACGGCTTTGGCAAGGAGATACACTCACTGCCGAGGAGCGATGCACGTGTTGTGGAACGAAGGCATGAGGGCGGTCGCGCGAAAAATTCCCCTCCGCCTAGGGGAATAATCAGCACTACGTGTCCCCATGAAAGGACAGCCTGTTGCCAGTATCGGCAAGGCGTCCCATACTGTGGGCAAGGGCATGCTCCCCAAATACGCGGTGATTTGCTATCTGACGAAGGTTGGTACGCTCGTTGAATATAGCGAGCGGCGTGAGCTCCATCGAGTCGCGGGCGGCCCTCATAAACGGCCATTGGGCCCTGGGCGACGAGACTGTCGCAATGTGGGACGATGACCGACGGCACGAGCTCGAGTCCACAGTAAACCTGCTCGCGCGGCTGCGAGCTGGGGACCGGTCGGCGGTGGAAGCGTTGTTCCGGCGCTATCTCCCGCCACTGCGGCGCTGGGCCCGCGGCCGGCTCCCACCATTCGCCCGCGGCCTGCTCGAAACCGAGGACGTCGTTCAGGACACGATGATCCATGCACTCGGGCGGCTCAAGCAGTTCGAGGTCCGCCACGACGGCGCGCTCCACGCCTACTTGCGCCAGGCCGTCATGAACCGCATTCGAGACGAGATACGCCGAGCGCAGCGGAACCCCTTGCTGGAGGAGCTCGATAGCGAGGGCCACGAGGACGAGGGCACCTCACCGCTCGAGGCGGCGATCGGGCGCGAGGCGGTGGAGCGCTATGAGCAGGCGCTCGGTCGACTGAAGGACGAGGAGCGGCAAGCCGTCGTTTTGCGCGTGGAGCTCGGCCTCGCATATGCCGACGTGGCGCAAAGCCTTGGGAAGAACAGCGCCGATGCGGCGCGGATGACGGTCACCCGCGCACTACTCAGGCTCGCGACCGAGATGCAGGCGCTCGAGTAGGCGGCCACCCCTTTACTGTGTGCGGCTCGCAGAAGAGCGGCTGATCGACGGGCGTTCTGCAATGGTCTGGTCGCGTCTGATCTGGATAGTGCACGCGGCGCCTCCGTCGCAGAACTGACCCTCGACACACCCTTAACCAGGCCCAACAAAAAGCCAACAAGAGCCCCTTGACTTCCGTACGACGACGATGCCATCGTCGTCGTCAAGGGTCAGGTCCTTGGACGCAGGTAAGCACGTGAGTCGAGACGATGTTGGACAGTGCTTTACCGTCATCTGTTCGTCAGCGGATTGGCGACGAAGCCTCCTTGGACTTCGGTGTCTGGATTGAGGCTCGCGGCGACGACTGGAAGGCTGACGTGTTTGAGAGGTGCACGGAACGGTTTGGTCGGATGCTCGCGGAGGAGCTCGCAAAGTTCAGGAT
>JBOGIN010000611.1:0-6401 GCA_050742275.1 Vicinamibacteraceae bacterium | reverse complement strand
GGGCCATTCTCATCTGCCACAGTACCGACGAGCGAACCGTCAACTTCTACCGCTGTCCATGCCCAGTAACCGTCGCCGTGCTGATCACACGCGCGGATGATTTCGTCGTATGCCTCGAAGATGCCGTGGCCGCCATGGGGTGGCGGATCGCTGGTGTACAGGTACGCGTCGCAACAATCGTTAACCGCTTCCTCGGAGTTTCGCTGAAGCTCAGCGGCACCCGGCGTTGGGAACGTCAGTTCTGGTTGACTCGGCAGCGTGCCACCCGTGTCAGCGATGAACTTCACGACGAGGTTCCGCAGCGCGGCGGCCTCAGCAGGCATCAGTCCCATTCTCTTGATCTGCTGAGCGACCATGTCGTCGCCTGCACGCGACGTCGAGTTCAGCGATTCATCCTGGTCCGACCCAGTTGCCATCGGTGTGGTCATAGTGACGGACGCTACCACGCCCGCGACGAGTGGAGGCCCGAGCTTCATCACGATGTGACGATAGACACTGTTCATAGCTTTCATGCCTCTCTCCTCTCTCGGCACCGGGCGGACCCCAGAGAGAGCGTGAGCAGCGGCGTCCGCCGTTACGGGTTGAGCCGCATCGCACCACGGCGACGGCGTAACTGTACGGGAGCATGCATCGCCGCGTCACGCTCCCGCTATCGCATTCTTTAGAAGGGCATTCGTAAAGCCCTTCAGCAAGGGGTGGCTCCTTTGCGCTGTGCCCAGCTCGCCGGGCGGATCCGTTTCTATCCCCAAGAATCAAGCGTATTGGTTTGAGGGTGAGGCCGCCCTTGGTGGGCTGGTCGCCGGCGCAGCAGCCGGCCTTACAACTAAGGTGGTAGCGGTACGGGGATTCGAACCCCGGTCTCGTGGCTGAGAACCACGCGTCCTAACCCCTAGACGATACCGCCACGCGGGGCAAGAATCCTCAAGTGTAGCCGAGCCGGCCGGTCGAGGCAAGCCTCAGCGCCCGCCTGGGCGGCTGTCTGGCGCCGCGCGTGCGTGCATTATCATCCAGCATATGCGCAACTTTCTGTTGTCACTCCTGCTATTCGCCGTGCTGGCGGGGGCTGTCTGGTATGGCGCCGGTAAGCTGGAGGGCCCTGGGGTCTCGATTCGCAGGCCGACAAACGCCATCGGTCATGCCTCGTCGTTCGACATCGTCGTGAACGCGCTGCCAAATCAACTCGACGGGCTCGAGATTGCCCTCGAGCAGGGGGGACAGTCGTATCCGGTCTTCAGCCTCTCGAATCGGGGCGATGCGCAGGTGACGCTCGAGGGGGAGGGCACGCGTGTGCGTGGAACGGTCGGTCGGCGGAACGTGCCGTCGCTGGCGCAGGAGCCGGCGCGGCTCGTGGTTCGCGCGTCGCTCAGCGTGCTGTTCGGTCTCCGCACCGTGGATAGCGTGACGACGCAAGACCTCGACGTGCGGCTGGTGCCGCCTCAGATCGCCGTCACGTCGCTGCACCATTTCATCAACCTCGGCGGGTCCGAAATGGTGCTCTATCGCGTGAAGCCCGCTGACGCCGTATCGGGCGTGCGGGTCGGCGACATCGACTATCCAAGCTACCCTGCGTCTGGCGCCGGCATTCCAGATGCCGACGCGTCGCTCCGGATGGCGTTCTTTGGCGTCCTCTACGATCAGACATCCGACGTGCCGATTTCCATCTTCGCGCGCGACTCGGCGGGGAACGAAGGGATCGCCGAGCTCGATCATCGCGTGTTCCCGAAGCGATTTCGACGCAGTCGCATCAACCTCCAGGAAGGATTCATGCGCCGCGTCGTCCCGGCCATCCTGCAGAACACGCCTGACTTCAAGGTGGCCGATCCCGACAATGTGCTCGACGCGTTCCTGAGGATCAACCGGGATCTGCGGCAGAAGAACGCCGAAGAAATCGCCGCGCTCTCGAAGAAAACGGCGCCGACGATCCTGTGGCGGGGCCCGTTCAAACAGATGGTGAACACGGCTGTCGAGTCAGGGTTCGCCGACCGGCGCACGTACTTCTATCAAGGCAAGGAGGTGGACCAGCAGGTGCACCTCGGCTTCGACCTCGCTTCGCTGCCGCATGCGCCGGTGGTTGCCGCCAATCGCGGCCGGGTTCTGCTTGCCCGGTATTTCGGGATCTACGGCAACTGCATCATCCTCGATCATGGGATGGGGCTCCAGTCGCTCTACGGCCATTTGCACGATCTGCGCGTCAAGGAAGGGCAAGTGGTCGAGAAGGACCAGCAGATGGCCACGACCGATGTCAGTGGGCTCGCGGCGGGCGACCACTTACACTTCACGATGCTGCTGCACGGCCGGCCGGTCACGGCCATCGACTGGTGGAGCCCGAAGTGGATCGAGGACCGGGTCCTTCGGAAGCTGCGCGAGGCAGGCGCCAAAGTCGCGCCGACTTCGTGACAGGAGCGGCCCTGCGCCAGGATGAGACTCTCACCCTCACCCTGTCACCTTTGGCGGTCTATAATTGAGCTTGGCCTGTTGGTGTGGGCCCGGCGGAAGCTATCGAGCTCTCGCTCTTCGGTTTTCAAGCATCCCTGAGGATTCTCCGTTTGTCGAAATCCGGTGTGCTCACCTCGGCGCCCGCGCAGAGCCGTTCCGCGGACTACTTGGAGCTGATGAAGCCGCGGCTCAACCTCTTGGTCGTCGCGACCACGGCGGCGGCGTATTGCCTTGGCGTCCGCGGCGCCATCGAAATGGCACCCCTGCTCCACACGGTCGTAGGAACGGCGCTGGTGGCCGGCGGCGCGGCGGCGTTCAACATGCTGCTCGAGCGCGACGTCGACGGGGTCATGGCGCGAACGCGAAATCGACCGTTGCCGGCAGGACGCATGGGGGTGGTGGAGGCCGGTGCGTTCGCGGCGGCGATCTCGGCGATGGGCCTGGTTCAGCTCGCGCTCTTCGTCAATCCCCTGGCGACCGGCGTCGCGCTGGCCACGCATCTGAGCTACGTGCTCGTGTACACCCCACTGAAATCGCGTACGTCATTGGCAACCGTGGTCGGCGCGGTGCCCGGTGCGTTGCCTGCGCTGATCGGGTGGGCTGCCGCGACCAACTCACTCTCACGTGAAGGCTGGCTGCTGTTTGCCATCGTCTTTCTCTGGCAGATGCCGCATTTCCTCGCCATCGCGTGGCTCTGTCGCGAGGAGTATGCGCGCGCCGGGTTCATGGTGCTGCCGGTCGTCGAGCCCGATGGCCACAGCACGGCGCGCCAGACCGTCGCGTATGCCGCCGCTTTGGTCCCCGTCAGCTTGACGCCCTCCCTGGCGGGCCTCAGTGGTCCGGTGTACTTCGCCACGGCGCTGGCCTTGAGCGCGCTCTTCCTCTGGCTGAGCCTGAGGTTCGCACGTCGCCGAACGCGGGTCGAGGCGCGGCGGCTCTTCCTGGCCTCGATCGTGTATTTGCCGCTCCTCTGCGGCGTGCTCGTGGTCGACGGGCTGCTGTAGAGACTCCGCTGGTCAGCCGGCGCGCTCATGTTCGACGTCACACTCCTCCCCACGGTCAACGCCACGCTCAATGCAGCCGCGGCGTGCTTCCTCCTCGCCGGCTTCTACTTCATTCGTCACAAGAACATCGCGCGCCACCGGGCATGCATGGTCGCGGCATTTGCGACGTCGGTGCTCTTCCTCATCAGCTATCTCGTCTACCACGCGCAAGTAGGATCCAAGTCTTTCGCTGGTGAAGGATGGGTTCGAACCGTTTATCTCGGTATCTTGCTCACGCACACCGTCCTCGCAGCCGCCGTGCCGCCGCTTGCCGTGATTACGCTCAGCCGCGCGCTCAGCCGCCGGTTCGATCGCCATCGCAGGATCGCACGATGGACGCTGCCGATCTGGCTCTACGTCTCGGTCACCGGCGTCGTCGTCTATCTGATGCTGTATCACTGGGTTTAGCGATAGATCAGATACGGAGCGCGCTTGAGCCGCCAGCGCGCCTCGCCTTCTGCCCAGGACGCAGCAGTGTCCGCAGGCTCGTCGCCCTTCCGGATGCGGACAATCAGGTCTTCGGAGCCGAACAACCTGCGAGCTCGTTCGAGCTCGTACTGCGCGGGATAGAGGCGTGCCAGCGCCGATGCGATCTCGAGGCCCACGCGCACCGGCTGCAGCGCCTCGCGATCCGTCACGATAATGAAGACGCCTCCGCATCGCTCGTTCGCGTATCTGCTCGACGCGGGCGTAAACGAGACCGGATAGAAGCGCACGCCCGCGAGCGCACGCGCATTCAGCTCCTCGGCTAGTCGATTGCCGTCGATCCAGGGGGCCCCGACCTGCTCGAAGGGGGTGTCCGTCCCGCGCCCGACGGAGATGTTCGTGCCTTCGATGGCGCCGATGCCCGTGTAGAGCGCCGCCTGGTGCATGTTGCGCATGTTGGGCGATGGATTCGTCCATGGTTGCCCTGTCTCATCGAACCAGGCATCGCGGCGCCAGTGCTCCATCTCGACGACGGTCAGCTTCGCGCGGATCTTGTTCTCCGTGTTGAACAGGCGCGCCAGCTCGCCGAACGTGAGCCCATGACGAATGGGCATGGGAAAATATCCCGTAAAGCCCATCGCTTCGACGTCTTGGACGGGGCCTTCGATCTGCCAGCCGCCAATGGGGTTCGGCCGATCGAGGACAATCACTTCGATCCTGCGCTTCGCCGCCTCCTCCATCACATACGCCATCGTCGTCGTATAGGTGTAGAAACGGGCGCCAATATCCTGGATGTCGACGATGAGGGTGTCGATGCCCTCGAGCATTCGACTCGTCGGGCGCCGCGTGTCGCCATAGAGCGAGTAGACCGGGAGCCCGGTCTTTTCGTCTCGCGACGAGGAGACCTTCTCGTCCAAGACGCCGCGGATGCCATGCTCGGGGCTGAAGAGCGCCACCAGCGTGAGGTTCGGCGCCTCGTGCAGGAGGTCAATCGTGCTCGCGCGATCGCGGGCAAGGCCCGTGTGGTTCGTCACGAGACCAATCCGACGCCCCGCCAGCCGCTTGAACCGTTCCGCACGAAGAACGTCGATCCCGGTCAGCACTGGACGGACCGGCGACGCCGATGGCTCCACGGGATCCGGCTCCAGCAGCCGGCCGGGCGACCGGCCAACGGTGGCGGCCCGCATTCGGTCGGCGCGCGCCAGCGCCTCGTCATCGACGTTCGCGAGCGCCGAGGCGGCAATCGTGGCCACGTCGCCCCGCAAGGCGTTGACATTACCTTCGCCGGTTGGATGCACCCGATTGGAGAGAAAGATGACGTACAGGCGGGTCGCCGGGTCGACCCACAGCGACGTGCCGGTGAAGCCGGTGTGGCCAAAAGAGCCCAAGGGCAGGAGCGCCCCGCGGTTGCGAGAGAACGTCGAATCGATATCCCAGCCGAAGCCGCGGGCGTTTGGCTCGGTCGGCGGCGTTTGGAGCCTCGTCATCATGCGCACGGTCAGAGGCGACAGGATGCGCGTGTCACCGCGCCGGCCTCCGTTCAAGAGCATCCGCGCAAAGCGCTCGACATCCTCCGCCGTCGTGAACAGCCCGGCATGACCCGCCACACCGTCCATTCGCCGGGAGGTGGGATCGTGCACCACGCCGCGGAGCATGCGCTGATTGGGCCCGCGACAAGGCCAGCCGAAGGGTGTGCACAACTGGGTCGGAGCAATCCGCTCTCGGAGCTCCGGCGGCGGGAGGAACATCGTATCGTCCATGCCGAGCGGCTCGAAGATGTGCTCGCGTGCGTACCGGTCGAGTGTCTGGCCGCTCACGCGGCGGACGATGTCTCCGAGCAGGAAGAAGTTGATGTCGCTGTAGATGAAGCGCTCGTCGGGGCGCGCGACCGGCACCTCCTCCGTGGCGAGCCGGATCGCCTCATCCGACCCGCGCCACTCGAAAGCCAAGTCGAGATCCGGCCTGAGTCCCGACGTGTGCGTCAGCAAGTGTCGGATCGTGATCTCTTCCTTGCCGTACTTCGCGAACTCCGGGATATAGGTTGCGACACGGTCGTGGAGGTGCAGGCGCGCTTCTTCCAGAAGACGCATCACGCTTGTCGTGGTGGCCATGACCTTGGTGAGCGAGGCCATATCGAAGATCGTGTCCTCCTCCATCGGCTCGACCTCCGGCTGAAGGGCACGGTCGCCAAACGCCTTCTTGTAAATCGTGTCATCGCCACGCCCGATGAGGACGACGGCCCCTGGGAGCTGCCGCTCGGCAATGGCGTGCTCGACCAGCTCGTCGATCCGCTCGAGGCGTTGCTCGTCGACCTGGCCCTTGACGCTGGCGGGACCGGCCGCGATCACCAATAGAACGAGCAAGCCACGGAAGAGAGTCGTTCGGAATCGATTGTCACGACGCACCATGCGGGCATTATATGGGGCAGGTCGTTGCAACGAGGCGCATCGCGCAGGCGTCAGGGACCAGGGATCAGGCGACAGCAGGCCTCAGGCC
>JBOGIN010000610.1:0-5894 GCA_050742275.1 Vicinamibacteraceae bacterium | reverse complement strand
GCGTGGGCGTGGGGACGGGCCGCAGCCGTCGCTTCTCGATGAGCCAGGTGCCGAGCGGGCCGCCGAGGAGCCCGCCGCTGACGATGCCCGCCATGGCGGCGGCCACGGCGATGGTCTCCGCGCCTGCGACGCCTGCCTTCTCGAAGAGCGGCGCGAAGGCGAGCCCGGTGGCCGGTCCGCCGGTCAGCGTGACCGAGCCCGCGAGGATCCCGAGCAACGGGGCCTCGCCGATCGCGCTGGCGACGGCCGCGCCCACCAGGTTCTGCGCGACAGCGCCGCAGGTCGAGATGAGGAAGAACAGCAGGACGAGCGGGCCGCCGGTGCGGAGCAACGACACGCTCGCCCCGAAGCCGATGCTCGCGAAGAAGGCGATCATCAGCGGGCTCTGCCACGTCGTGTCGAACGACACCAGCGTCACGCCAGGCACGCGCGCGATGGCGATGGCCAGCGCGATCAGCAGCCCGCCGATCACGGGCACCGGGATGTTCAATCGCCCGAGCACGGGCACCATCCGTCGCAGCCCGTACCCCATGAAGAGCACGATGCCCGCGACGGCGAGCGTATCGATGGCGTCGAGTGTCAGCACAGGCTGGGATGATAGCCCAAGGCGAGGCGAGGTGCGCGGCGCGCCACGGCTGCCGCCAGGCCAGTGGCGCCCCGCACGCGGTCGAGACCACGACCGGCACGGTGCGTGGGCGCGCCTGACCCTGAACGGCCGTCACCGCAGCCCCGCACGATATAATGCCACCGCTTCTCCGCCAGTACCCTGCGACACGACCAATGGCCTTGACCGCTGCCGATTACATCGTCATCTGCGTCTACCTGATCGGGATCACGCTGTTCGGATCATGGTTCGCCCGCTTTCAGAAGACTACGACTGACTATTTTCTCACCGGCCGCTCTGTGCCCTGGTGGGCGATCTGTTTCACGATCGTGGCCACGGAGACGAGCACGCTTTCGTTCATCGGCGTGCCGGCGGCCGCCTACGCCGGCAACATGACGTTCTTGCAGCGCGCCATGGGGTACATCCTGGGGCGATTGCTGGTCAGCATCCTGTTCATCCCGGCGTATTTTCGCGGCGACCTGTTCACGTCGTACGAGCTGCTCCAGCAGCGCTTCGGGTCCTCCGTGAAGGTGGTGGGGGCCGGCATCTTCCTGCTCACTCGCACGTTCGCCGACGGCGTTCGCTTGTTTGCCACGGGGCTCGTCATCTCGGTCGTCACCGGACTGCCGGTCTCATGGACGGTGGTCGTCCTTGCCGTCGCCATGATCGTCTACACCGTGCGCGGCGGCGTCTCCGCCGTCATCTGGACGGACGTGGTGCAGATGTTCGTGTACGCGGGGGGTGCGCTGGTGGTGTTCGTCGCCCTGCTGAACCGCATTCCGGGGGGATGGGCGGAGATGTGGGCCACTGGCACCGACGCGGGCAAGTTCGTCGTGCTCGATCTGTCGACGGACCCGAGTCAGGTCTATACGCTGTGGGCGGGCCTCATCGGTGGCGTTGCGCTGACGCTCGCCACACACGGCACCGATCAGTTTCTCGTCCAGCGGCTCTTGGCCGCCCGCTCGGCGCGCCACGCGAGCATTGGCCTGGCGCTCAGCGGCGGCGTGGTCTTCGTGCAGTTCGTCCTGTTCTTGTTCATCGGCGTGCTCCTCTTCACCTACTATCAGCACACGCCCGCACCACCGCTGCAACGAACCGACGAAGTGCTGCCGATGTTCATCGTCCAGACGCTCTCCGGCGGCATGGCCGGGTTCATTGTCGCGGCGGTCGTCGCGGCGGCGCTGTCGCCCTCCCTCAATGCGATGGCGGCGACCACGGTGAACGACTTCTACGTGAAGTACGTGCGGCCGGACGCCGACGAGCCCACGCTGATGCGTGTCTCGCGGCTTTCGACGCTGGTGTGGGGCCTCGCGCAGCTCGTCGTCGCGTTGGCCGCCCAGTGGATGGATCGGTCAGTACTGGATGCCGGTCTTGCCGTGCTCTCGCTCGCCAGTGGACCAGTGCTGGGTGCGTTTCTCGTCGGCGTGCTGAACCGTCGCGTCCGCGCCCCGGCCATGCTCGGAGGGCTGGCCGCAGGAATCGTGGTGCTGTGGTACGTCTGGCTCGCCGGGAGCCTGGCCTGGACCTGGTACACGTTCGTTGGCGCCAGCGTGACGTCGGTAATGGCGATCGCGTTGGAGTGGGCATCCGGGATTGCGCGGACGCGCGCCCCGGCCGTGAAGGGATCCTAGAGCAGGCCCACATTGTCGAGCGTGGTGATCACCGCCAACGCCGTGAAGTACAGGCCCGTGCAGACGAGCGCGATCCGTGTCCGCCAGCGTGGCCGCAACTCGGGGGGGAGGAGCGTGACGTTGACGGCGACCGTGTGCCAGCAACTGACGCCGAGCGCGTAGTTGTAGATCGTGGTGGCCCAGACAATCAGCTTGGCCGGGGGCGCGAGCGTCAACGAGCAGAGCCCGAAGAGCGTGTATCCGCACAGGACGGCGAAGTACACGTGGCGAATCTTGTGGGGGTCCAGCTTGCGCAGGCGCGCGCTGCCGGTCCAGAACACGTCGACCCACCGGCGCAGGAAGCCGTCGGCGGTCGTGGCCGCACTCGGCGCGAGCACCAGAAAGCCGCAGAACAGCGTCATGAACCAGCACAGCGGACCGAGCGAGGGCGTGACGGCGGCCGCGACGGCATCGGCGGTCATTGCCGCGGCCGACCAGCTCGTGGCCTCGGTCCCACGCGGGAGGAACTGCACCGACAACATGCTCGGCAGCGCGACGCCCAGGAAGCAGGCCGGCAGCCAGACGACCAGCTGATCGCGCAGCACATGCCGATACCAGCCGCGGAACCGCGAGACGGCGTCCGGCGTGATTGGGAACACGGTCCCGACGTGCGAGAGCTTCAAGCGCCGGCCTCCGACGACGCTCGGGACGGCGCCGACGAGCTGTCCCATGCCCCATCCTTGATCGCGCGTATACGCGGAGATAGTGGTGTTCGTCAGGCCCCCGCTGCCAGCGATCGCGGCGAGCGCCGCGAGAAAGCCGATGAGGCTCCATTCGATGGACGGCATGCCGCGGCCTTCCACGGCCGCGACAAACACATTGTCGACGTTGTCGCCATCTCGAATGCCATCGCCGTCGACATCAACGAACCTGTCAGGAACGCCGTCACCGTCCCGGTCGCTCCAGCTCTCCGGCCGGCCGTCGCCGTTGCTGTCGATCGTCGGCGGCAGGGACTGCTCGATCCGGTCCAGGCGACCGTCGCCGTCCCAGTCCTCACCGGCGTCGAGGCGGCCGTTGCCGTTCAGATCCTCGGATCGCTGGATCGGGACGGTTCCGAGCTTGAGGAACCCCGTGCCGATCTCCTTCCACGTGTCCGCCGTCGACTCGAAGATCGCGAGGGACATGAGAAAGCCGAGCACCACGACGATCTTGAACGACATCACCGCCTTCAGCGAGTTGTACACCTTGCCCCCGACCACGAGCGGCACGACCGCCAGCAGGAAGCACATGTACCGCAGCACCTGCAGCAGCTCCAGGTCGGTCCACGTCTGCCCGAGAATCACGACGCTGCCCGTGGCGCTCGGCACGCGGCCGAGGGCCACGGCCGCCAGCGGCGTTGCGGCGTTGGCGGCGAGGTACGGGAACATCGAGCCGAAGTCGAGCAGGACGTACGCCATCAGCCAAAACCGGGGCCCAGGGAGCGTGCGAAACTTGCCGACGAAGATGGGCTCGCCCGTGTAGAGGGTGTAGCGACTGATCTCCAGGTTGTAGACGACCTGTCCGAGAATCGACAGCGTCGTGAGCCAGAGCAGCGCGCCGCCGTACCGCGCCGCCACGACGGGGCCGAGCAGCCACTCGCCGCCACCAATCGCGGCGCCGCCCATGACGAGCCCCGGGCCCAGGAGCAGGGCCCAGCTCCGGGCAGTGAACACTGGTGGCGCCGGCAGCGCCCCGACGTTCCACCGGGGCATCTGCGGCGACCCCGGATGAGGGACGTTTGGTGACTCACTCATGACAGCTGCCGGCTGACGGGGCATGGAAATAGGCTCATTACGATTTTTCATTGGCGTGTGCGTTGCCGGCAGGCTACAGTCCTTTGCTCGTACACGTACAGGGCAGCGGCGAGGCGGCATCCGCCGCGCTACGGGGGCTGTGCCCCTTCGTGTCCTGGATCGTGCAGTCAGTCTACAAGGACACCTCGAGAATGGCCAAGACCACGTTGCTCCTCATCCTCGCCGGCGTCAGCCTGGCGTTCGTCTGCCTGTGGGTGTTCCACGTCACGCGCGCCCGCAGGGCGGCCCGTGCTGGCACGCCATGGCCGTCGCCGTTCATGTACGCCGTGGGCTTCGTGACGAACTTCTTCGACGCGCTCGGCATCGGGTCGTTTGCCACGACGACGTCGGTCTTCAAGCTGAAGGGCCTTGTCGATGATCGGGTGATCCCGGGAACGCTCAACGTTGGACACGCGCTGCCCTCCATCTGCCAGGCGTTCATCTACATCGCGATCATCGAAGTGGATCTGACGACGCTCGTGCTCCTGATCGCCGCCGCCGTCCTGGGGGCCTGGCTTGGCGCCGGCATCGTCGCGCGGTGGTCTCGGCGCAGAGTGCAGATCGGGATGGCCCTGGCCTTGCTCGTCGCTGCGAGCCTGATGCTGGCCAGCCAGCTCCAGGTCCTGCCGATCGGTGGGGAGGCGTTGCAACTCGACGGCGGCAAGCTCACGATTGGGCTCATTGGCAATTTCGCGCTGGGTGCGTTGATGACGCTCGGCATTGGGCTCTACGCGCCCGCCATGATCATGGTCAGCCTCCTGGGCATGAGCCCGGCAGCCGCCTTTCCCATCATGATGGGCTCCTGCGCCTTTCTGATGCCCGTGGGAAGCGTTCAGTTCATCCGAACGGGAAGCTACGACTTGCGCGCTGCCCGGGGACTGGCGATTGGCGGGATCCCGGGGGTGCTGATTGCCGCCTACCTCGTGAAATCGCTCCCGCTGAGCGCCGTTCGCTGGCTGGTGGTCATCGTGGTCGTCTACGCGGCCACGATGCTGCTCCGCGCGGCGCGACGCCCGCCAGGACAAGCGGGGGCCGCTGCGGCGATCGCCGTCGACCCAAGAGCTCCAGACGATCCGACACGCTGACTCGCCGAGCCGCTGTCGGGTGCTGCTCACGCGTCCGCGGCGAGACCCCGCTTGCGCCGCACGGTATAATGCCGCGTTTCTGCCAGCCCGCGTTCCCCGCCGCCCTGACGGCACGGCGGCCGGTACGAGGGGGTTTTCGCATGTCGTTGTTCGCCACGAAGTCAATCGGTCAGGTCCGCGCGGAAGCGTCGGAGATGGGCGAGCACTCGCTGAAGCGCGTGCTCGGCCCGATGGACCTGGTCACGTTGGGCGTTGGTGCCATCATCGGCACCGGGATCTTCGTGCTGACGGGCCAGGCGGCCGCCGCCCATGCGGGGCCTGCCATCGTCCTCTCGATGGTCCTGGCCGGCATCGCCAGCGCGCTGGCGGGGCTGTGCTACGCGGAGTTCGCCTCTGCCGTGCCGGTCGCGGGGTCGGCCTACACCTACGGCTACACGACGCTCGGCGAGCTCGTCGCCTGGATTATCGGCTGGGACCTCATTCTCGAGTATTCGCTGGCGGCCGCCACGGTCGCGGTCGGCTGGTCGGGCTACGTCGTCAGCCTCCTGCAGGACTTCGGCGTGCGGGTTCCCGCGCACTTGAGCGCGGCGCCTGGGACGGCGGTCTCGCTCGGGGACGGCAGCGTCATCACCGCCGTGTTCAACCTGCCGGCCGTGATCATCGTCGCCCTCGTGACGGCGGTGCTGATCGTTGGGATCCGCGAATCGGCTCGGGCGAACGCCGTGATCGTTGTCGTGAAGGTGGGCGTCGTGCTGCTCGTGAT
>JBOGIN010000609.1:0-5681 GCA_050742275.1 Vicinamibacteraceae bacterium | reverse complement strand
CGCCAAACCCGGTCCGTTGGAGAAACGCCCGGCGGCCGAAGGAGCGTGGCATGGAATCGCTGCACCAGTGTAACGCGCTAGACACCGAGAGGTCGACAGAAACACCCCCATCGACCACAATGGTGCCGCTCGCGTGACGTGATTTGATGACAGTGAAGGTCGAACATGAGAGTGAACCGATGACACACACGAAGAGTCTCGACAGATTTCGGATCGATGGCCGTCGTGCCCTCGTCACTGGCGGCGCCCGGGGAATTGGCTATGAAATTGCCACGGCTCTCGCGGAGGCTGGCGCCGACGTCGCCTTGGCCAGCCGCTCGCTCGAGGCTTGCCAGACCGCGGCATCACAGATTGCTCAGGCCACGGGGCGGCGTACCGCAGCGTTCGCCGCGGACGTCACCGTTGGTGCTGAGGTCGAGCGGCTGGTCGCGGCAATTGAGGCGGACTTCGGCGCCCCGGACATCCTGGTCAGCAACGCCGGCACGAACGTCCGCGGTCCCGCCGAGCAACTCACCGAGGCCGACTGGGACCTCGTCATCGATACGAACTTGAAGGGTCCCTTCCTGTGCGCGCGGGCGCTCGGCCCTGGAATGGTCAAGCGCGGGTGGGGACGCATCATCCATCTGGGATCCATCATGGGTGTGGTGGCCCTCGCGGGACGCGCGCCGTACGCCTCGTCCAAGGCGGGCGTGATCAACTTGACCCGCGTGCTCGCGCTGGAGTGGGCCGGCAGCGGCGTGACGGTCAACGCCTTGTGCCCCGGCGTGTTCGCCACCGAGATGAACCGGCAGCTGATGGACGACCCTGTGAAGTATCAAGAGTTCGTGAAGCGCGTGCCGATGGGACGCTGGGGTGAGCTGCACGAGCTCGCGGGGGCGGCGTTGTTCCTGGCATCCGACGCCTCCTCGTACGTGACCGGCAGCGCGCTCTTCGTGGATGGCGGCTGGACGGCTTGGTAGCGACAGGGGTCAGGGTCAGGTCTGACGCCTGCTGATGCCTGACCCCTGACCCCTGACCCCTGCTACTTGAGAGGAGAGTAATCAGTGGGCTCTACGAAGAGCGATTCGACCTTTGTGGTCAGTTTGCCGTCGACCTCGGAAGCCGTAAGCGCCTTCTGCCACGCCGGGTCGGCTCTGAACGCATCCCAGCTCTGTTTCGCCGCCTCGCGGCTCGGGTAGGCGAGGATGTAGACGAGCGTGTTCTCCGACAGCGGCGCGTCCTGCGGCCTCCAGTAGCCGATGTTGGTCATGCCATGCTTTTCGAACAGCCGCACCGTGTGATCACGAAACCGCGCCTCGAGCGCGTCGAGCTTGCCTTCGGCCGCCGTGTAAGTTCTGATCTCGAATACTCGATTGGCGGGCTGCGCATGCAGCTCCGGGATCGGCGCGAGCGAGTCGCGAAGCACGAAACCAGCGACGAACGCTGCCGTGCTCACGGCGAGACAGGACCACATCCTCATCGACATCGAAGAAGCCTCCTTGGGGGCACGAAGGTCAACGCGACATCATAGGCGAAAACCATGCTCACGGTGCGATTCATCCGCAGCCCTCCCATAGCGGCTCCGGCCCTCGTGGCCCTGCTCTGGCTTGCATCGACGTCGGTCGCTCGACTCTCCTCGTCACAGAGCCCGCCTGAGCTTGCCGAAGGGTCGAAGGGCCGGCGCCAGCCGCGCGATCCGTACGCGCAAACCTATACCGACTACTGCTCGGGCTGCCACGGCTCGACGTTGTCCGGCGGCCGGGCGCCAACGCTCTTCGACGACACGTGGCGCGTTGGGGCGGACGAAGCGAGCCTGACGGCGACCATCCGAGAAGGGCTTCCGGGCACCGAGATGCCGCCATTCAAGGACGTGCTGACGCAGGCGCAGATCGAGGGGCTCGTCCGCTACCTCCGGGGGCAGAAGCTCCTCGTCGAGACGAACGCGTCCAGGGCGCGCAACCCGGCCGGCCAGGTCGTGCGCTCGGAGGAGCAGACGTTCACGCTCGACGTCGTGGCGCAAGGGCTCGCGACGCCGTGGGGCATGGCCTTCCTTCCGGACGGCCGACTGCTCGTGACCGAACGGCCCGGAAGGCTGCGCGTGATCGAGAACGGCAAGCTGCTCCCGGCGCCGGTCGCCGGCACGCCCAGCGTGTGGACCGAGCAGGACGGTGGGCTCTTCGACGTCGAGCCGCACCCAGACTACGCCAAGAATGGGTGGATCTATCTCGCGTACGCGGAGCCGGGTGCGCAGGACACGTCGATGACCACCATCGTTCGCGGCCGCATCCGCAACGGCCAGTGGGTCGATCAGGAAGTGTTGTATCGCGCATCGGCCGATCTCTTCTTCCCCACCAATGTTCATTACGGCTCACGGTTCCTGTTCGACGCGCGGGGACATCTCTTCTACACGATTGGCGACCGCGGCCACGACGCCGATGCGCAGGATCTGTCGCGGCCGAACGGGAAGGTGCATCGCGTCAACAGCGACGGGAGCGTGCCGCGCGACAACCCCTTCGCCGGGCGTGCCGGCGCGCTCGCGTCGATCTGGAGCTACGGCCATCGCAATCCGCAGGGCCTGGCCTTCGATCCCGTTACCGGCAAGCTGTGGGCGACGGAGCACGGCCCGACCGGCGGCGACGAGCTGAACCGAATCGAGCCGGGGCGCAACTACGGCTGGCCGCTCGTCACCTTCGGCCGCATGGGGAGAACGGCGCAGCCAACGCCGACCGCGCGCGACGGGATGGAGGCGCCCGTCACCTATTGGAACCCGACGATTGCGCCGAGCGGCATCACGTTCTACACTGGCGACCGCTTTCCGGCGTGGAAAAACGACCTCTTCGTGACCGGCCTCGGTGGCGAAGCCCTGCGACGTCTCGAGATCGACGGAGACAAGGTGGTGCACGAAGAGGTCGTCTTCAGTCAGTTCGGCCGTGTTCGTGATGTGATCACCGGGCCGGATGGCTGTCTCTACGTGGCGCTGAGCGTGCCTGGCGTGCGCGTGTCCGATACGACACCCGGCATGATCGTTCGGCTCGTACCGGCAGATGAGGAGTAGGAACCGCGAAGGACGTATGCGATGCGCGCGACACTTGGATTCGTTCTGACGTTCACGCTGATGGTCGTCACGGCCGGCGCACAGACCCCGAAGACGCTGGACATCTATGTCGTCGACGTCGAGGGCGGCAAAGCCGCGCTCTTCGTGTCGCCGTCGGGTGAATCGGTGCTCGTCGATACCGGCAGCCCTGGCCGCGACGTCGAGCGCATCATGGCCGCCGTCACGGACGCAGGGCTCGATCGGATCGACTATCTGATCAGCACCCACTATCACGTCGATCACATCGGCGGCCTTCAGGAGCTCGCCAAGCGGATTCCAATCCGCCATTTCCTCGATCACGGACCGACGGTCGAGGAACCGGAACAGGTGGCAGGATTTCAGGCGGCGTACGCGTCGCTGTACGGCAAGGCGAAGCACACCGTCGTCAAGCCGGGCGACACCGTGCCGGTCGCAGGCCTCGACTGGCGGATCGTCACCGCCGCCGGCAGGAGCCTGGAAGCGCCTCTTGCGGGCGGAGGTCAGCCCAACCCGTACTGTGACGACTTCGAGCCGCGGGAAAACACCGGCGATCCAGAGAACGGACAATCGGTGGGCAGCGTCGTCGCCTACGGCGAGTTCAGGCTCATCGACCTGGGCGACTTGTTGTGGAACAACGAGCGTGATTTGATGTGCCCGAACAATCCGGTCGGCCATGTGGATCTGTACCTCACGTCCCATCATGGGCTCGACCAGTCCGGTCCTCCGGTGCTGGTGCATGCGGTCCAGCCGCGCGCTGCGATCACGCAGAACGGCACGCGGAAGGGCGCGAGCGAGCAGACGTTCCGCACACTGCACTCCTCGCCCGCCTTCGAGGACCTCTGGCAGCTGCATTGGTCGCACACCGGAGGCATCGAGTACAACCCCGCCGGCGCGTTCATTGCCAACGTCGAGGAGCCTGCGGCCCTCGCCACGATCCTTGCCGCGCCTCCAGCTCCGCCGGGCGCCGGAAAGCCGCGACGAAACCGCCGCGGTCCTGGCCATACGGGGCCGGCGCACTGGATCAAGGTCTCGGCGCAGGCGGACGGCACGTTCACCGTCACCAACAGCCGGAACGGTTTCAGCAAGACTTACGCGCCGCAATCGCGCGATCGCGAGCAGAATCCATGAGCGCCCCATTCCTTCGTCTGACTCTCGTTGCCCTCTTCGCCATCCATCTCTCGGCGCCGCTCACGGCCCAGGACGCGCCGCTCAGCATCTTCATTCGCGCCGGCGAAAAGACGCACGGGCCTGGAGAGCACGATTACCCGCGCTTTCTCGAGGACTGGACGAAGCTGTTGACGGATCGTGGCGCGGTGGTCGATGGCGCGCTGCGGTTCCCAACCGACGCGGAGCTGGCCAAGGCTGACGTGCTGGTCATCTACAAGGGCGATGGCGCCGACATCGCGCCAGACGAGCGCTCGCGGCTCGACACGTTTCTCGAGCGCGGGGGCGGCCTGGTGGTCCTCCACGACGGCATGTGCGGAGACGACCCGAAATGGTTTGCGGGGGTCGCCGGAGGGGCCAAGCAACACGGCGAGCGAAACTGGTGGCGGGGCGTCCTGAAGATGCGCGT
Organism: Vicinamibacteraceae bacterium; assembly: GCA_050742275.1. GTDB lineage: Bacteria > Acidobacteriota > Vicinamibacteria > Vicinamibacterales > Vicinamibacteraceae > WHTT01. The sequence continues at coordinate 1,056 of JBOGIN010000609.1, read as the reverse complement.
GGAGGATTCCACGCATCCTCTCCTGCAGGGAGTCTCCGACTTCGAGATGGATGATGAAGGGTTCTTCCTGCTTCGGAAGGCGCCGGAGATGCACGTCCTCGCGAGCGCGCCCATGCCGGACGAGGGCGCGGTCCCGCAATTGTGGACCTACGAAAAGACGCGGCCCGGCGGTCAGCCCCATCGCGCCTTCGTGTCGCTCCAGGGCCACTACTACTCGACGTTCGAGCTGGAGCCATATCGTCTTCTCTTGCTGCGGGGCATTGCGTGGGCCGGCAAGCGCCCACTCGACCTGCTCACGCAAACCGCCGATACGCGAAGGTGAGCGTGATCCGGTCACACGTCCTCCTCGTGTTGCTCCTCGCGGTCGTCGTCACCGGCTGTCATCGGACGCGTGCAGACCGCGAGTGGCCGCCAGACGTGCAGCAGGTGCCCGAGCGCTCGCTCGCCCTCGCCCCGAACGAGGCCCTGAAGACCTTCTACCTGCCACCTGGTTACTCGCTCGAGCTCGTGGCGAGCGAGCCGATGGTGGCGGACCCCATCTGGATCGACATGGATGCTGATGGCAGGCTCTGGGTCATCGAGATGCGCGGCTTCATGCCAACCGCCGAGGAGCGCAACACGACGCGCGCCCCCGTCTGTCGCGTCGTCGTGCTCGAAGACGACGATGACGATGGCCGGATGGACCGGAGCACGGTGTTCCTCGACGAGCTCGTGCTGCCGCGCAGCCTGAAGGTGCTCGATCGTGGCGTGCTCATCGCGGAACCGCCAAACCTGTGGTTGGTCACCGACACGACTGGCGATCTGCACGGCGACACGAGAGAGCTGGTGCGTGATGACTTCGGACGTTTGGAGGGCAACCCGGAGCACAACGCGAACGGCCTGCTGTGGGGGCTCGACAACTGGATCTACACGTCGGAACACGACGGTCAGTTTCAGTTCAAGAATGGTGAGCTCCAGCATCATGAGACCGTGAGGCGCGGACAGTGGGGCGTCACGATGGATGACGTCGGTCGCATCTACCGCAATTGGAACGAGCAGCCGGCGTTCGTCGATCTG
>JBOGIN010000608.1:0-9267 GCA_050742275.1 Vicinamibacteraceae bacterium | reverse complement strand
GACACGAAGGGCACGAAGATACGAAGAGCACGAAGAAGACCAATTGATTCCTTCTTCGTGTCCTTCTTTCTTCGTGCCCTTCGTGTCCTTCGTGGTGAAATCCTTCGTGTCCTTCGCGGGGAGTTATCGTAGCGCCGCCTGCGCCGCGCGCAGCTGCGGCACGAGATCCGCGAGACGCGACGTGACGTAATCGATCTCCTCCACTGTCGTGAAGCGCGTGAGGCCGAATCGAATCGACGCGCGACCGAGATCGTCGTCCACGTTCAAGGCGGCCAGCACATGCGACGGCTCAGCGCTGGCGGTCGTACAGGCGGCGCCGGGCGACACGGCAATGTCGTCCAGCGCGAGAAACAGCGCGCTCCCGTCGATCCCGGGAACGCTCACGTGGAGATTGTGCGGAAGCCGCTCCTCCATCGATCCGTTCACCTGCAAGCCGGGTATAGCGCCCTCGAGACCCGCCAGCAAGCGGTTTCGCAAGAGGCGGAGGCGCTCGCTCTCCTCGTTCATGCAGCGACGACCGATCGCGCACGCTCGACCGAAGCCGACGATGCCGGGAACGTTGAGCGTGCCGGAGCGCAGGCCGCGCTCATGGCCGCCGCCGTGCGTCTGCGGCGCCAGCTCCGACGTCGCTTGGCGCCGCACGTACAGCGCGCCAATACCCTTGGGCCCATAGATCTTGTGTGCCGTGCACGAAAGCAGGTCGATGCCCATCCGCTCGACGTCGATGGGGATCTTGCCCGCCGCTTGTGAGGCATCCGTATGGAACCGCACGCCGCGCTCTCGACAGATTGCGCCAATCTCCGCGAGTGGTTGCACGACACCGATCTCGTTATTGGCCGCCATGACGGACACGACGATGGTCTCGGACGAGATCGCTGCGCGCAGATCGTCGAGCGCCAGGAGCCCGTCTGGCTGCACGGGCAGGCGCGTCACACGGACACCGCGCGCCTCGAGCGCGGCGCACGTGTCGAGCACGGAGCGGTGCTCGGTGGCAACCGTCACGATGTGACGACCGCGCTCGCCGCACGGATCGAGCCCCTCGACTCGGCTCGGGGTGGCCCGTTCGGCAAGGCCCTTCAAGGCGAGGTTGTTCGACTCGGTCGCGCCGCTCGTGAAGAGGATGTCCTTGTGGTGGGCCCCGATGAGAGCGGCGATCTCGGCGCGGGCGGCGTCGACCGCCTCTCGTGCCCGCCGGCCAAAGGCGTGGTGCCGGCTGGCGGCATTGCCGAACGCCTCCGTGAAGTACGGCCGCATGGCCTCCACGACGGCCGGATCACAAGGTGTTGTCGCGTGTGCGTCGAGGTAGATGAGATTCAAATGACGTACGCCCGAGGCCTACGCTACTTAGGGCTCATGACTGGCGACTTGAAGCTCGCGCTGCGGTGCACGACCGCGACCGGGGTTGTCGGCATCATGGGGATGGCGTCTCGTGCGATTTCGAGGAGACTGCAAGTACCCAACGCTTGGAGGATGCGATCCTTGATGCGCCACAGCGGATCGCGCACGTTGCACTTCGCGTACTGCTCGCAGTCGTGGTCCTGGGTCGAGCAGGCCGTCATGGTGACAGGGCCGTCGACCGCCTCGATGATGTCTGCCACGGAGATCAGGCTTGGCGGCCGTGCCAGCGTGTATCCTCCGCGCGTGCCCTGGTGGCTGACGAGCAGATCCCGACGCACCAGCCGCTGGAGCACCTTCGCCATGAGCTCGACTGGGATATCGTACTGCTCCGCAATCTCACGCGCGCTCGCCGAGGCGTGCTCGTCACCGAGCGCGAGGTGCTTCATCGCGATCAGCGCGTAATCGGCCTTCTTCGATAGCCTGAACATAGTGCGAGCCCGGCTACCCGAGCTATAGAAGCATGGTACGCCGTGGCACCACGCGGGTCAAGGCACACGGGAAATCCCGTTAGTACTTCGGTTGCGAGGGATCGACCTTGTCGATCCAGGCGAGAATCCCCCCCTTGAGGTTCACCGCCTTGTCAAAGCCTTGCCGCTGCAGGAGCGCGACCGCCTGTGCGCTGCGTGCGCCCGATCGGCAGTGAACCACGAGCTCCCGGCTTCGGTCGAGCTCCTGTACTCGGCCTGGAAGCTGGCCCAGCGGGATGACGATCGAGCCGTCGATGCGGCAGATCTGCACCTCGTGCGGCTCGCGCACGTCGAGGATCACGACGTCATCGCCGCGATCGAGCTTCGCCTTCACCTCTTCCGGCAGGATTTCCGGAACCGCTGATGATGCGGCTGGCGCTGCGGCCACCGCGGCTGGCGCTGCCGGACGCAGGCCGCAGAACTGCTCGTAGTCGATGAGCTCCTTCACGGTGGGATTGTCTCCGCACACAGGGCACTCCGGATCGCGCCGCAGTTTGAGCTCGCGAAAGCGCATGCCCAGGGCGTCGTAGATCAGGAAGCGGCCCACGAGCGGCTCACCGACACCGAGCATCAGCTTGATGGCCTCGGTTGCCTGCACGAGCCCGACGAGGCCGGGCAGCACGCCGAGCACGCCGCCCTCCGCACAGCTTGGCACCAGACCGGGCGGCGGCGGCTCCGGGTAAAGGCAACGGTAGCAGGGGCCACCCTTCACGGCGAAGACGGAGGCCTGCCCCTCGAAGCGGAAGATGCTGCCGTAGGCATTCGGCTTTCCCAGCAGCACACAGGCGTCGTTCACGAGATAGCGCGTGGGGAAGTTGTCGGTCCCGTCCACGATGACGTCGTACGGCTCGAAGAGATCCAGCGCGTTAGCGGATGAGAGCTGCGTCTCGTGCAAATCCACCCGAACGTGTGGATTGATCGCGAGAATCTTGTCTTTGGCCGAGTGGAGCTTCGGCCGCCCGACGTCCGGTGTCCCATGGATGATCTGCCGCTGCAGATTGCTGTGATCGACAACGTCGAAGTCCACGAGACCGATGCGGCCAACGCCTGCCGCCGCGAGATAGAGCGCCACGGGTGAGCCGAGACCGCCCGCGCCAATGCAGAGGACGCTGGCGGCTTTCAGCTTGCGCTGGCCGTCCATGCCGACCTCCGGCATGATCAAGTGCCGGTTGTAGCGCTGGATCTCTTCTGACGTGAGGGCGGGCAGCTCCGTTGGGGGCGCTGCCGTCAGCGTGTCGACGCCCCCGGCCACGGACGGGATGATGCTCAGCGAGTCGCCATCGCGAACCGGCGTCTCCTCTTTCTGCAGATACCGAATGTCATCGTCATTGAGATAGACGTTGACGAAGCTGCGGAGCTTTCCTTCATCGGTGTAGAGATGTCGGCGGAGATCGCCGTAGGTCGTGGCGAGATTCGCGAGCACCTCGCCAACCGTCGCGCCCTCGACCTCCACGATGTCGAGTTGATTGGTGTAGGACCTGAGCGGAGTCGGAATATGAACTTTGTGTGCCACGTTCTGCCTCTTATCAGCTTTCAGCTCTCAGCGTTCCGCAACGACCTCGACCTCGTCGAACTGGGAACGGTCCTCGCGCAACCGCCAGCCGGTGAGCTCCGCCGGCGCCCCTTTACGCACCGACAGGATCAGATACACGAAACCAGGCCACGCTGCCGCCAGATCGTGCACCGACGGCTGTGCCGGATGATCCGGGTGCGAGTGATAGAAGCCGAGCAGCTGCCGGCCGGCTTCGGCAACTCGTCGTTCGAGCGCACGATATTCGGCAGGGCTGACCAGGAAACGACGCTCCTGGCTCTCGCCGCTCGTGTTGGGGAGCGGCCACGCCTCCTCCAGGGCATCGCCGTCGCCGACCACCGCCCCACAACACTCCAGGGGGTACGTCATCTGGCCGTGCTCGCGGATACGCGCGAGCGCCGTCGGAGAGACCAGTAGCCGCCGTGTCTGCACCTGATGTCCCGCGGTCGTATTCATCGCATCCTGGATGCCAGCCCGAGGCTCTGCCTTCGGGTAGGATACTCGAACGTTCGAAACGGCCGAAAATCCCATGACACAGTTCCTCCTCCTCCTCGCGCTCGGCCTCGGCGCGCAGGATCCCGCATCGCCCCCCGCGCACCGCTCGCTCGCGGGCATTGTCGAAGACCCCTCCGGGGGCGCCGTCTTCGGGGCGCTGGTCAGCGTCACCTGCGCGGATGTGAGCCGCAGCGCCCGGACCGACGCCGTTGGCCAGTTCAGCGTCGAACGCCTGCCGGCGGTGCGGTGCAGCGTCGAGGCGACCGCTCAGCTGCTGCGTCCCAGCCGCGTGGAGGTCGATTTGACCAATCGCAGCTCAGGCTTCGTACGCCTCGTGCTGTCGCTGGCGGACCTGACCAGCGAGGTCACGGTGACGCCCACCCGCGGCGAGCAGGAGCGAACGTTCGACGTTCCTGACGCGGTCTCGGTCGCCACGCGCGAAGAGCTCGACACGCGGCCGCTGCAGATTCTTCCGCAGGCGCTTCGCGAAGAGACCGGCGTCCTCGTGCAGCAGACGACGACCGCCCAGGGCTCCCCGTTCATCCGCGGGTTCAGCGCGCAGCGTATCGTCTACCTCCTCGACGGCGTGCGCTTCAACACCTCGACGTTCCGGGCGGGAGCGGCGCAGTACCTTGGGTGGATCAATCCATCGCTCGTCCAACGCATGGAGGTGGTGCGCGGGCCCGCGTCCGTGCAATACGGCAGCGACGCGCTGGGGGGCACCGTCAACGTCCTCAGCCTGCGCCCTGAGCTCACCCCGCCCGGCACGCGCGCCGGCGGCACCCTCCAGCTCTTCGCCGGCTCGGCCGACCGCAGCATCGGGGGCGACCTGCTCGCCAACGTTCGCATGCGGCGCGTGGCGCTGCGCGGCGGAGTATCGACCCGCCGTGTGGGTGACCTGCGCCCAGGTGGCGCCGAGGACTCCCATTCAGCTTTGACGCGCTTTCTCGGCCTGTCGTCCCAGGAGCTCTACTCGCGCCTGCCGGACACCGGCTTCGACCAATCGGGAGGACACGTCGCTGGCACGTTCCCGCTGGGCCCCGGTGCGCACGTCGACCTCCAGTACGCGCACGAGACGCAATCAAACGTGAGCCGCTACGACCGGATCATTGGAGGGGACGGCCTTTTTCGGAGCCAGTTCGATCCGCAACGGCTCGATTTCGGATACGCCCGCCTGCAGCGTGCCAGAACCGGCCCATTCGATTCGGTGCAGGCAACGATCTCCGTCAACCGCCAACAGGACGATCGCCTCGAGCAGCGCGGTCCCGACACGGACATCGAGTCGGAGACAGGCCGGGTCACGGCGGTCGGCTACCAGGCCCAAGGCACCTGGCTGATCCGAGGAGTCCACGGCGTCACGGTTGGCGGAGAGGCCTTCGACGAGTCCATCGGGGCCAGCCGGCTCACCGAAGCTGCGGGAACCGGGAGCCGCATCGCCTCCCGACCCGAGATTCCAGATGGCTCGCGGTACACCAGCGCCGGCCTGTTCCTGCAAGACACCTTCGATCTCCTGGACGGGCGCCTCGGCCTCCGCGGCGGCGTGCGCGCCGGTTACTTCTCGTTTCGTGTGCCGGCTGATCCCTCGCTCGGCGTGACCGCCGACTCGGTCACGATGAGCGACGTCACCTTTCAGACCGGCGCGGTGTGGCGTCTGACCGAGGCGCTCAACGCCACGCTCTCGATTGGACGCGGCTTCCGCGCGGCAAACGCCTACGACCTCGGCGCGATTGGCATCAGCGGCGGCGGGTTCGAGATTGCGCCGACTACGGCCGAGGGCGTCGGCGCGCTCATCGGATCGGACGACGGCACGGATGCGGTGGCCACCGATGCACCGGTCGAACCGCTCGGGCCGGAATCGAGCTATGCGTTCGAGGGCGGGATCAAGGTGCGGACGTCACGTCTGACGGCGTCGCTGCTCTTCTTCGACCTCGAGCTGGTCGACATCATCCAGCGCCGCACCGCGATCTTCCCGACAAGCGTCGTGGGTGAGACGTTCGCGGGTTACACGGTCACCCAGCAAGACGAGGCTGGGCGTGCGTTCATCGCCCAGGATCCGCGACCGATCGTGACACGCGTCAACGTCGATCGGGCACGCGTGGTTGGTGTGGATGCAGACCTCCAGGTGCGGCTCGCGCCCGCGTGGCTCGCTGGCGGATGGTGGTCAGTGGCGAACGGTCGAGAGATCGAGACGGACAACGTGCTCCGGCGAATGCCGCCGCCCATGGGCGGACTGAGGCTCAAGTGGGAGCCCACGAACCGCGGCCTCTGGGCGGAGGGCACGGTTGCCTTCGCACGAACGCAGACGCGCCTGAACGGCGGCGACCTCGGCGACGCTCGCATTGGCGCTGGCCGCACCGCCGATGACATCGCCGCCTTCTTCACTGGCACGGCAACCGACTTGGGCCTGGTTCAAGACGGCCGGCTCGTCGCGACGGGCGAAACGCTGGCGGCCGTGCAGGCGCGCGTGCTTGGCGGCGCGGCTGAAGCCCCGCTCTACACCGCCACGCCCGGCTTTGTCGTGCTCGGCCTTCGTGCCGGCACTCGGCTCACGTCGCGCCTCGATCTCACCGTCATTGCCGAGAACCTGACGGACCGCAATTACCGCTGGCACGGCTCAGGAGTCGACGCACCTGGCGTGAACGTGCAGGTCCGAACGCGCTGGCGATTCTGAAATGGAGAAATGGGGACAGCCCCCATTTCTTACTCCGGCTGCGGCTCTGGGGGCTCGAGGTCGAGCTCGGCTGGCGCGATCGCCCGCACCGCCGACTCGATGGGCTCTAGCTCGGATACCGATCGCCGTCCCCCGGAGCCCAGCTCGTCGAACTTCCGCGCCGTCGGCAGCACGCGAGACTCGAGCGAGCCTACCGCACGGTTGTAGGCGTCTACCGCCCTCCCAAGCGCGCCGCCCATGCCGCCGAGATGCTCGACGAGCACGCTCATGCGTTCGGAGAGCTCGCGTCCGAGCTCGCTCACGCGCGCAGCGTTCTCGGCCATCTTCTCCTGCCGCCAGCCGTACGCGACCGCTCTCAGCAGCGCAATGAACGTGGTCGGCGTCGCGATCACCACCCGCTGCCCGAGCGCCCACTCGATGATGTCCGGATCTGGCTCCGCCGCCGCGGCGAGGAAGGAGTCGTTGGGAATGAAGAGCACCACGAACTCCGGGCTGTTGACCGCGTCGGCGTAGTCCTTCGCCGCAAGGCGTGTGACATGTTGACGGATCTGCTGCGCATGGCGCCGCAGCGCCTCGCGCCGCTCTTCCTCGCCCGACGCCTCCAGTGATTCGAGATACGCCGCGAGCGGCACTTTCGAGTCGACGACGATCTGCCGGCCGGCGGGGAGGGTGACGACCATGTCCGGTCTGAGGCGGCCGCTCTCGTGGAAGAGCGATTCCTGCTCCGTGAAGTCGCAGTGCTCGACCATGCCGGCGAGCTCTGCCGTCCGGCGCAGCGCAATCTCACCCCAGCGTCCCCGCACGTGCGGCTGCCTAAGCGCGTTGACCAGGCGCGACGTCTCCTGCGACAGGCGGCTCGTCGTCGTCATCACCTGTTGGAGCTGCTGATCGACGCTGCCGAACCGTGTCGCGCTGCGCTCGGCCAGCTCGCGCGCCTCCTTCTGATAGGAGCCGACGGCTTCTTGCAGCGGCGCGATGATGGCAGCAATGGCATCCGTGCGCTGCGTGAGGTCGCCCGCCGCCTGCTCCCTGAGCGACTTGAACTTCTCCTCGGCAAGCTGCAGCAAGCCCTGCGTGCTGCGGTCGAGCGCGTCCGCAGCCAGCGACTTGAACACGTCTCCCAATCGCGCCTTGGCTTCTTCGAGGATCCGTTCCTGCTGCTGGATCTGCCGGGCCGCTTCCTGCATCCGGGTTTCCGCTACGGCCCGATGATGCTCTGCGGTGCTCAGCCGCTCGCGCAGGCGCGCGACCTCCGCTTCGAGCGCCTGGCGTTCTCGGTTGATCGCGTCGGCCCGCGCCTCAGCAGCCGCGGCGCGCCGTAGGAAGAACGCGGCGACAAAGGCGCCCGAGAGCAGACCCGCGAGCAGCGTGATCAGGGCCAGTAGGGTCGGATCATTCATCTCGGGATTCAGGATTCAGGATTCGGGATTCAGGAATTGCGGGCAGGGTCGAGACTTTGTGCTTTCATGCCTCGTCGTATGACCGTCATATGCGCCGATCATAACGGCGATTCCAAATTCTCGAGTCCCGAGTCCCGATTTCCGTTTCCTGTTCCCTGTTTCCCGAATCCCGAATCCCGAATCCTGAATCCCGTTTCCTGTTATTTGAGCGTCGCGGTCAGCGCGACCCTGGCTTGAATCTCCATCTCACCCGGCGCGACCGGCGTCGGGGCTGCGGAGGCCACCGCATCCTCACGCGCCCGAGCCGCAAACGGCATCGGTGGCGGAAGCGACGGTCGAATCTGGTCGTCGAGGCGGACGATCCGATCGAGCGCCCTGCCAGCGGCAGCGGCCATGGCTTCGGCGCGCGCCCGAGCGTCGGCCACAGCCTGTTTCAAGGCGTCCCGTTCCAGCGCCTCCCGCTGCTTGAGCTCGAACTGAATGCTGCTGACTTCCGTGGCGCCAGCTGTCACAGCGGCATCGATGATCTCACCAAGGCGCGCGATATCGTCGACCCGCACCTCAATCGAGTTTCTCGCGACGTAGTCCCGCAGCCGTTGTTTGCCGTCCGGATAGTCGTACTGCGGCTGGAGATCGACGCTCGTCGTCCGAACCGCGTCAGCAGAAATGCCGAGCTCCTTGAGTCGCGCCTGCACCGCTGTCATCACCTGCGCGTTCTTCTTCTGCGCGGCACGCGGAGCGCGGTCTCGCGCCTCGGCGGTCACGGTGACCCGTGCGCGATCGGGCGTCGCGCGCACGATGCCCTCGCCGGTCGCGTAGACCACGTCCCGGTCGAGCTGTCGAACCACGCCGGATTCGGCATCCTCGGTCGAGGAGGGGCGCGGCTGCTCCTGCGCCAAGCCGTGCTGGGACATGCCAGCGATCATAGCCCCACAGAGAACGGCCCGTTGTGTTAGTTTTGCGCGCACGTGATCACTCCTTTGTGTCACTCCACGAACGGTACGACAGCATCGAGCAGAAAAGCCACGATCTGTTCCTCGGTGATCGCCGCGATGGCTGCTCCCTCCGCGACGATGGTCTCACTTACTATGACGTGTTGACCGCGTGTGTGGCTGACCTGGCCCACGACCGCCGGAGGCCGGCGAGCCGTGTCGAGCGACAACGCGATGCAGTCGGAGGACCGGCGATCCGCATCGAGCCGGAGCGCGCCGGCCGGCGTCCCGAGCGTGAACGGCGCGCCTTCGGCACGCAGCGCCTGCACGAACTGGCGAAACAGCGGCGTCGCCTGTTCGAGCACCCCTTCCC
>JBOGIN010000607.1:0-4459 GCA_050742275.1 Vicinamibacteraceae bacterium | reverse complement strand
GTGCACGGACGTTTTACCATACGGAGGCGTTTGTGTCTCTATAGCAATCGATCTCTTCGTGAATTATCCGGGTTAGGGATCGCCATACGGAAGGGAGACGGGAAATGTGGAGGCGGTGACAGAGGCGCAAAGGGTGTCGTCCGGCAGCAATAGCGATGCGCGGATGAGCCTTTCACGAGGCGCGGCGTGGCGCCGTTCGGACGATTGCCACCTTCGGTGCGGCGGTGGTAAATTGCCCGCACTTCCGCAAGGCGACGGGCGACCGTCACAGGAGCCGAGCCCCATGTCTGCGGCACCTGCAACCGAGCGCGCGACGGGCGGAGCGATCGCTGAGCGGAGCAACGAACCCGCAGGTGGGTGAGGGCCATGCCGCCAATCAACAGACGTCAGTTCCTCGCCGTGAGCGCAGCGACCGCAGGTGGGACGCTGATCTCCGGAAGAACACGTGCCGCAGCCCCCGGGATCGCGGTCCAGGTGGGCTCCGACGTGATCGGTCACGGCATGCCGCTCGTCGGCTTCAACACCGGACACTTCATGCCGCGCGGGAATACGGCCGCGTGGATCGAGTACGCGCATGTGAACGCCGTGCGGTTCTTCGCGTCACTGTCGATATGGTGTCCGGATACCGCGTTCGATGGCGGCGCCGGCATCGAGACGATCGACGACTTCGACGCCCGCAAGGCGCAGCTGCGCGACCAGTCGGCGGCGTTCATCGACTGGAAGGCGCTGCGCAAGGTCTGGTCCGAGCACATTTACGAAACCACCAACCATTACAACCAGGTGAAGTCTCAGGGATGGACGCCGCTCATCATCGATACCAATGGCAACGGGAAGAGAGACGAGTACGTGGAGCCAGACCAACCGCTCGACGCGTCGAAGGACAAGCGGTTCGACGGCGGCTTTTACGCAGTCTCTCCTGCGCCGGATGGCTTGGTCTGGGGATCGGTGCTCGGCTTTCCTGGGGCGGTCATCCGCCTGAACCCTGGCGCGAACCCGCCCGAAACGGCCCTGGCAGAGGTGTACGAGCCGCCCTGGGACAACCCGAACGCAAGAGTGCAAGGATTCTCCCCGCGTGGCATGGACGTCGATCGCAACGGCGTCGTCTGGGTGCCGCTTGCAAGCGGGCATCTCGCGAGCTTCGACCGTCGAAAGTGTAGAGGGCCGCTCAACGGCCCGAAGGCAACCGGTCAGCACTGTCCCGAAGGCTGGACGCTCTATCCGGAGCCATTGCCGCAGCTCCAGGGTGTGACGCACTCGGGGAGCGCCGAGGCGAGCTACTACACGTGGGTCGATCAGTTCGACACTCTCGGCTTGGGTAAGAACACTCCCATCAACACTGGGAACGCGTCCGAAGGGCTACTGGCGCTGAAGGACGGCAAATGGGTCGTCCTTCGCGTTCCGTATCCTCTGGGCTTCTACACGAAATGGATGGATGGCCGGATTGACGATCCGAGCGGTGGCTGGAAAGGCCGCGGCCTTTGGGCAACTGTCAGCACGCGAGCGCCGTTCCACATGGAGGGCGGCAAGGGAACGACGAGCAAGGTGCTGAAGTTCCAACTGCGTCCCGATCCGCTGGCGAATTGAGCGCGACTACGACGCACGCTTGCGCGTGAGCATTACAAACGCGAGCATGCCGACTCCCACGAGCAGCATCGTCCCGAGCTCGGGAACCGGGACCGCGCCCGCTGTCCGAAAGCGCACATCGTCCATGCCCCAGACATCGCGGAGGAGTCCCGTGGGTCCTGTGTGGAAGCTGACGCTCGAGATAGCCGCGCCGAAGTCGGTGAGCCCGAAGAACGACGCGCCGCCCACCGCAGGCTTCGGCACGCTCAGGACCCGGTGCGTGCCATCGAAGAAGGTCACCGTAATCGGACCCGGCAACGGGGAGTCGGTGTCCGTGAGGTACGCGCCAAACGCGTCGATAGGGGAGGCAAACGAATAGGTCACCGTGCCTCCGAGAAACGAGGCGAAGGGAGGCACGACACGTAGGTGATTCTGGCCGCCGGGCGTCACGTTGTACCCGAGCGCATCGGAGACATGCTCGTCGATGTTGGAGATGCCCGCCGCCACATCCATGTTGGTCAGCGTGACCGTGACACCGGAGAGCACCTCCAACGTGCCGAAGCTCCCCACCGGCAGCCCTTCGAAGGTAATGAGGCTGGAGCTGCCGAGCAGCGCGTCGAACGAGGCCGCGGCCGCATCTGCATTGGTCCGCGGATCAGCCGGCCCGGCGAGTGGGTCCTGACCATAGAAGGTGATCGGCGCACACACCGCCGTGGCAGGCGCCATCAGCCCGATCGACGAGCCTACCGTAACCGACAGGCCGCAAATGATCGCCCGCATATACACCTCTCTGGTAGTCCCACTGCCCGGATTCTACCTGATGCGGGAAGCCTAGGAGGAGACGTGTCGTCCGGGAGCGGCCTACTCATTGCTGGGCTTCCCGTTCCCGGTAGGCACTCCTGAGGTTGCTCAAGGTCGCCCTCCCGGGTATCATCCATCGCCAAGACTGCGGAGAAGAACCACTTCACGCGGCATTACCACGACACGGTCCCGGCAGCGCTCTTGCTTTCAACGTCGGGCACGCCAATGTCCGACACGCCTCATCCGCGCGGAATCGGCTTCTATCGGCGCTTCGCCGGCTCAACAAGCACGCCGGCTACCCCAGCGGTGCAGGCCAATGTCGTGTGGCCGCCACCAGACGACGAGGTCGACCGTGTCATTGGTGTCGGAAGAGCGGATGAGCCGGGAGAGTCACCGCTTCCCGGCCGTGGCCCCGGCGACCAACCTCGGCCGGCCCCAGATCCAGCCGAGAGTCCAGCCGCTGCTGGCGACGGCCCCCCTGAACCGGCATTCGACTTCAACTCAGAAGCCGGTGGCTCCGCGGACGCCGCCTCGGACGAGCCTCCGGGATCGAGCGCAGCCGCGCTCTCGCTCGAAGCCATCTCTCGATCCACGCCAGGGGGGGCCGAGACAACTGCGCACGCAGAACGACATTTCTCGCTGAACGCGGCGCCGAAGCCGACCATTTCGGTGCCTCTCGCATTTCCACCGTCCGGTGAGCGCCGCGGGCGGCGTGCTGGCATCGTAGGCGTTGTCGCCGCCGCCGCGATCCTACTCTTCACGTTGCCTCCCGATGTCGCCACGCTGCTCGTGCAATCCGAGCCCGCTGGGGCGACGGTCTCTGTCAACGGCGTTGGGCAAGGCGAGACACCCTTCGAGGTGCAGTTGGCACCTGGGGAATACGTCATCGAGCTTCGGTACGGCGGGCGCACCTGGCGGAAGCCGGTTGCGCTGCGCGCGGGTGTTCAGGTCGTCAACTACTTTGCGTTGGGCGACGAGAGCGCACCAACGACGGCGATGCGGCCGCCGGACGCGCGTTCAGCAGCCGATTCACCGCTGACGGCAACGCGCGTGGCCAAGGCAAGCAACACGGAAACGCGTCCGGCAACGGTACGGGTCATGGCACGGGAGGAGCGGCCTGCGCCTCGTGTGGCCGGCGACAACCGTCGAGGCTGGCTTGTCGTCGCGCCGTCCCGGCGTCTCACGCTCCTCGCCGATGGCGAGCTCCTGGATCTGGTCGCGGCAGGGGAGAAGCGTCGATTCTCTCTGGCGGCGGGCGATCACGAGCTGGAGCTGGTGTACGTGTCCGGCCTGCGCGAGACACGACAGGTCCGGATCGACGCAGGCGGCGTGGCACGTCTCCAGGCTGATTCGCCAGGTCGCGCGGTCATCTCGACCGATGACGGGGACGCGTCATCCGATGCCGTCGATGCGCAGAGCTCCGACGCGTCCACCGCGCCACCCCGCCCACGCGATCAGTCGCTGCCTCCTCTCCGGATGGCACCATTCCCCGTTCCGGAGAACGCCCGCGCGGTCGTCGAGCTACAGATCGACGAGCAGGGTCGCGTCGCGCGCGCGACATTCCAGCGCTCCATCAACAACTTCTACGACCAGCGCTTGCTTGGCGCGGTCCAGAACTGGCGCTACGAGCCGGCGCTCCGCAACGGCCAGGCGGTTGCCTCGACCGACGTTGTCGAGATAGAGCCCGGCGCCACGGAGTGGTCGATCCGACGTTGAGCTCTCAGAGCTCGAAGCTGCTACGCTGCTTCGCCCGATAGCGGCGACTCCACATCAGCTCGGTCCCGTCGCGCAGGATCACGCGGTAGTCACCGTGGAACCAGGGCTGCAGCTCTTTGATTGCATCGATGCGGACGATGGTCGATCGATTGACACGGAGAAAGGTCGCGGGGTCGAGACGAGCCGCCAGCTCCCCGAGCGTGCCTCGGACGACGTGCACGGTATCCGCTGTGTAGAGGTGCACGTCGTTGCGCGCAGCTTCGAGGCGATCGATCTGCTGCACCGGCACGAGCACCGCGCGCTCGTCGCGTTGCACTAAGATGCGCCGAAGGTATTGTGGGGGCGTCCTTTCGAGCAAAGCCGCGAGCCGGGCGCCGAC
>JBOGIN010000606.1:0-2975 GCA_050742275.1 Vicinamibacteraceae bacterium | reverse complement strand
CCACGAATTTATTCACACGCTCTAAAGGCCGCGCGCTACGGAATACTTCACAAGCTCTTCAGGCCCCTCGTCGCGCACTCTTCAGGCCGCGCGCTACATGCCAAGAGAGCTAAGCGGCCGGTACTGTGCGTCATCCACCACCTCGAGATGAACAGCATCGAGCTTCGCCGCGGAACGACAGTTGTCGGCGTGCTCTTCTTCACGTTCGCGGGCGCCGTGGCGCTCGAGCAGCGAGAATCGGCCAGTTCCACATCCTCCGATAAAGCACCTGCCGTTCGCCTCGTGTCGATCGGGCCTGGCTGGGCTCGCTCGTCGGTGAACGCCGTCATCTTCCGCCAGCATAGTCTTGCGACCGTTGGCAATCGGCAAGTGGCTGCGTACTACGACGCGGACGCCCGGATGGTCCTCGCCCGGCGGTCGCTCGGCCAAACAGCATGGGACACGTCGGCCACCCAGTATCGCGGCAACGTGCGTGATGCGCACAACGCGATCAGCCTGACGTTCGATGGGCGCGGGGTGCTGCACGTTGCATGGGATCATCATGGGCAGCCCCTCAACTATGCCCGAGGCGCTGCGCCCGGCTCTCTGCGGCTCACGGCCCGCCAGCCGATGACGGGCGAGCGCGAGAATCGCGTCACGTATCCGCAATTCGTCAATCTCCCGAACGGCGATCTCCTGGTGGCGTACCGCGACGGCGAGTCCGGGGCAGGAGATGTGCTGCTGAATCGCTTCGACGTCGAAGGTGGACGGTGGACGGTGGACCGCCGTCAATCATCCGCTCATCTCGGGCGAGGGCCAACGCAACGCCTACTTGAACGGATTCGTGGTCGATCGGCGCGGACGCTGGCACGTCTCCTGGTGCTGGCGCGAGACGAGTGATGTGGCAACCAACCACGACCTTGCCTATGCGGTCTCGTCGGACCAAGGCAAGACATGGGACGACTCGACCGGCCGGCGCTATCGGTTGCCAATCGTCGCGGCGACTGCGGAGGTCATCTGGAAGATCCCTCAGTCGCGCGAGCTGATCAACCAGACCACGATGACCGTGGACGGTGCGAATCGGCCGGTGGTGGCAACCTACTTTCGCGCGGCCGGCGAAGCGGTGCCGCAGTATCGAATCGTTTGGTACGACGGCGCACGCTGGCGCGCCAGCCAGGTGGGACGTCGCAGCCGGCCATTCAAGCGTGGCGGGGGAGGCACCAGGCGAGTGCCCATCTCGCGTCCGCTGGTCGCATCGGACGAGCGGGGCGCCATCTACGTGGTGTTTCGAGACGAGGAGCGCGGCGGTGGGATCTCGGTTGCCGTGAGCCGCGATCCCGCCCGTGCATCGTGGGATGTGAGCGAGCTCTGGGATCCGCCGGTCGGCCACTGGGAGCCGACCCACGACCCGGACGTGTGGCGCACGCGAGGGGAGCTGCACCTCTTCCACCAGCGCGTCGGTCAGGGGGACGGGGAGACGCTGGAGGAGATGGCCCCGCAGATCGTCTCGGTCCTGGAGTGGCGCCCAGGCGGTGGCAACTAGCCGCCGCGCGCACTGCCGGCGCCGACCTCGCATGCCTCGGAGAATTTACTCTGCAGGAGCACTGGTTAAGCGAGAAGATCCTGTAAGATGAGGACGGCCTCACAAGGGGCTGGTCTCTCACTCGCGAGGAGCCTGGCAGTGCTCGTGCTCAAGCTCGTATCCTTCGCCTTGGCCTGTGGTGTGATGTCGGCAGCGTCCGCCTTGGCCGCCGTGCAAGGCGCCGACCAGCGCCCATCGCGCGAGATCCCGCCGTCCACACGGGAGCCCGCTGAGCCCTCGTCGCAGGATGCGTCCGATGAGGCCTCGCAAGAGGTGTCGGAGAAGCCGCCCACCAACGAGGAGCAGGTTGTCGTCACCGCCTCTCGCACCGAGCAGTCGCTGCTCAATGCGCCGGCGACGGTGAGCGTCATCTCGAGCCAGACCATCGAGCAATCGCCCGCGCTCAACTACGGGGATCTGCTGCGGACCGTGCCTGGCCTCAACGTCATCCAAACATCGGCGCGCGACTTCAACCTCACGAGTCGCGCCCCCAGCGGCCCGCTCTCGGCTTCACAGCTTGCGCTGGTCGATGGGCGGAGCGTCTACTTCGATTTCTTCGGCTTCATCATGTGGGACAGTCTGCCCGTGGAGCCATCCGAGATCAAGCGGATCGAGGTGATTCGCGGACCGGCATCCGCGGTTTGGGGCGCCAACGCGATGACCGGTGTGGTAAACGTCATCACGAAGTCACCACGGGAGATGCAGGGGACGAGAGCCACGATTGGCGTTGGGACGTTCGATCGGAGCACCGATCTCGTCGACCAAGATGCCGGCAACCTGTTTTATGTGAACGGCTCGCATGCCCAGGCGGTGAACGACCGCTGGGCCTACAAGATTTCGGCCGGCGCGTACACGCAGAATGCGCTCGCGCGCCCCGCCGGCCAGCTGCCCAACGACACGAATACGCCATATCCGAGCTTTCCGAACAGCGGAACCTCGCAGCCGAAGCTGGACGTACGTGCCGACTACGACTTCCCGGATGATGAGCGAAGCCTGGTCTTTCAGGGCGGCGTTGTGTCATCGGACGGCATCATCCACACGGGCATCGGGCCGTTCGACCTCGTCCGTGGAGGGACGCTCGGCTATGGCAAGGTTGGCTTCACGCGCGGCGGTCTGAAGATCAACGGGTTCGTGCACCTGCTCGACGGGGGTGCAACGAACCTCTTGAGCGTCGGGCCCGACGGCGGTCCAATCGAGTTCGACTTCAAGACCCAAACCTACGACGTCGAGGTGGGCAATGTCCAGACACTCGCCGGCCGGCACGTGCTCAGCTACGGTGGAAACTTCCGGCGAAATCAGTTCGATCTCTCGATTGCGCCTGGGGAGGACTCGCGCACGGAAGGCGGCATCTACGTGCAGGACGAGATCTTGCTCTCGAGGCACTTCTGGTGGGTCGTCGGCGCGCGCCTCGACA
>JBOGIN010000605.1:0-5078 GCA_050742275.1 Vicinamibacteraceae bacterium | reverse complement strand
TCTTTGGTGCGAACGCGATGTCCTGCATCAACTGGTCACCGACCGCCTTCATGACGCGAATCACCTCGTCCGGGTCCTCCTTGTAGGCGACGCCGATATCGAGCACCGCATACGAGAAGTCCTTCGTCATGTTCGCCAATGTGTTGATGCTGCCGTTTGGAAATATGTGGACGGTGCCGGCGACGTCGCGCAAGACGATCGTCCGCAAGGTGAGCGATTCGACAACGCCGCCCGTGCCGTTGATCGCGGCCACGTCTCCCACGCGAACCTGGTTCTCGAGAATGAGGAAAACGCCGGCGATGATGTCCTTGACCAGCGTTTGGGCGCCGAAGCCGATGGCGAGGCTTGCCACACCAGCCGTGTAGAGGGCGGGCAAGACGTTGATGTCGAGCTGTTGCAGGATCATGAGCACGGCGATAGCGGACACGGCGACCACCACGACATTGCGGACCAGGTTGCCGATGGTCCGCGCCCGCTTGGCGCGCTCGACCATGTCGAGCGTCGTTGCCTTGCTGATCTCCTCTTCGAAACGCAGGACGAGGAGCACCACGATGCGAATGATCAGGTAGCCGAGTAACAGGATTAGAAGAATGCGCAATCCTGTCACCATGAGCCAGTCGAGCAGGCGCTGGGGGGCCAAGCCAACCGCTCCAGTCTCCACGCCGAACAATCCGAGCATCGGGAAGACGAGCACGCCGCCCACGATGACAAAGACGATGATCCGGACGAGGCGCGCCGGGCGCTGGAGATTCCGACGGCCTGCGGCATCCTCACGCGGGCCGAGCACGCGCGTGAGGATGAGGCGCACGGATCGGGCCGCCACATCCGCAATCACGTACGCGACGACGAACACTAGCCCGAGCGCGAGCGACACAGCCACCCACGGTGGCAGGCCATGCGAGAGTTGCAATGGAGGTGGGGTCATGAGTCCAATTTCACAACGGTTCGAACCCTTCCGTAAAGCTCTCAAAGATGTCCGATGGGAAGTCGGTGGTGCGACTGTGCCCAGATCCGTCCCGAGATCCGGAATTCTGTATTCGCTCGCCTCCAGTGCGCTACGGCGAGGCAAGCCTGAATCCCGAATCCTGAATCCTGAATCCTGAATCCTGAATCCGGGTTTCCTGTTTCCCGTTTCCTGATTCCTGACCCTACTTGGCGCGCACCTCGCCCCGTCGCAGCCGCCGATAGAGATCGAGCGCTTCTTCGAGGATCTTGACCGCCTCTTCGGGCCCCATGAAGTCTTCGACCACGACTTCTTTGTGCTCGAGCATCTTGTAGTCTTCGAAGAAGCGCTTGATCTCGCGCAGCGCGTGGGCGGGCAACTGGGAGTGGTTGGTGTAGTCCACGTACGCGGGGTCGTGGACGCTCACCGCGAGAATCTTGTCGTCGAGTCCTTTCTCGTCGCGCATCCGCATGGCGCCGATGGCGCGGGCATGGACGACCGTGAGAGGGTGTACTGGCTCCTGGCCGAGCACGAGCGCGTCGAGCGGGTCGCCATCCTCGCAAAACGTCCGCGGGATGAAGCCGTAGTTGGCGGGATAGTACACGGCGCTGTAGAGCACACGATCCAGCCGCATGAGCCCCGCTTCCTTGTCGAGCTCGTACTTGTTCTTGCTCCCCATCGGCACTTCGATGACGACGGGAAAGTTCTTGGCGATGAGGTGATCGTCGACGTAGATGTCATGCCACGGGTGCATAGCCCCCTAGTCTAGCCGACTTTCTGCGCGGTGCCGTTGGCGAGCGCCTTGTCCAGCAGCTCGATGAGGATGCGATGCGCTCGACGTGAAGCCTCTTCCTGCTTGCGACCGAGGGTCCCCTCGACGAATGAGCCCACCACATCGCGCAGCACGTCGCCGGGTGAAGCGGGTGACGCATAGCGGAACACGCCTCGATACCGTCGGCGGACCAGACGTTTCTTCAGCCGCAACCGTTCCATCATCGTCAGCACGGTCGACCGTGCCAGCCCGCGAGGCGCGCCGAAACCTTCCGCGACTTCGCCGACGGTCGCGCCGCCGCGCTCGGCGATGTATGTCAGCAGGGCGAGCTCCTGGTCGCCAATGCTCTTGGTGCTCATGTGGGTCGTGCTCCTCCGCCCAGTGACTACAGATGTCGTCAAGCCTCATGTAGCGCGCGGCCTTCAGGCCGCGCGTCACGTCGAGGGGGCGTGAATGCCCTCGCTAGGTGCGAAGACAGAACGGTATTGAGTCAACGCGCCCTCAGGCGGGCAGCTTGACGGTGGCGCGGGCGCCGCGGCCCGTGGGGCGATTTTCGAGCGTGACCGCGCCGCCGTGGGCCTCCGCGATCTGTTGGCAGAGCACCAGCCCGATGCCGGTGCCACCCGGCTTGGTCGAGAAGAGCGGGACGAAGAGGTTCGCAGGATTGGCGATGCCGGGGCCTTCGTCTTCGACCCACAGCTCGAAGATGGCGCGCCGGCCGGTCGTTCGGTCCCACCCCACCTGCACCCGGCCGCCGGTGGTGGACGCAGCGTCGACCGCATTGCGAATCAGGTTGATGAGGAGCTGCTCCAACTGATCGCTGTCCGCGCGGATCCGGCCGCTCGGGCCGGCGAGAATCTCGATGCGCATGCGCGTTTCGAGCCCGACAACGCGCTCGACGAACGGCCGAACATCGAGCGACGCCAGCTTCGGGGGCGGCAGCTTCGCGAGGCGGGCATACGCCCCCATGAATCGGTTGAGGGCTTCCGCCCGCGTGCTGATCACCTCGAGACCGCGGCGGGTATCGTCTCGCCAATCGATCGGCAGGGCGTCTCGCGCGAGCAGGCTCGCGAGGCTGGTCGCAATCGACTTGATGGGGGCGAGCGAGTTGTTCAACTCGTGACCGATGACGCGGATCAAGCGCTGCCACGCCTGACGCTCCTCTTCGCGCAGCGGCTGGCTCACGTCGCTCAGAACGAGGAGATGATGCGGCAGACCGTGCTGGCGGAAGCTGCTCGTCCGAATCTCCCAGCGCGCCGTCCCTCCTGGAAACGAAAGCGCCCGGATGCGCGGTCCCTCCTCCCGCAGGGGCTCGGCGAGCCCCAGGTCCCCGGCGTGCCGCTGGAGCAACTCCTCCGCTGGCTTCCCGAGCAGACGCTCTCCCGCGCGGTTCACGAGCTGCAGCTCGGCACGCTCGTCGAACGCAAACACCGCGACGTCGATCTCCGCCATCACCTTCGTGAGTAGGGCAGTGGCTTCGACGGCATCGAGCCGCTGGGTCCGCAGCGTGTCGGCCAGCGTGTTCACCTCACGCGTGACCTCGGTCAGCGGGTCGTCCGACCGGCCGCTGCGGGCGCGGAACGAGAAATCGCCCTCACGCAGCGCCTCGAGTAGGTTGGCGAGCGTCTGTAGCGGGGTGACAACGCGCGTGCGAAGAGCACCGAGGCATCCCAGCGAGACGACAAGGACGAGGATGGTGAGGGTCCACTGCGTGCGTGGCGCGAAATCGCCCGCCCAGAGCAGCGCGAGCGAGAGCAACAGTCCGGGCGCCGCCGCCGCGAGTGCCAGCACCCCAACGCGTTGATCGTGTCGAAGCTGGAGACGACGCCGAGGCATCGAGGGAAAGAGCATGGCATGGGGGGAGGGGCGATGCAAAGGGGTAAAGGGATCTAGGGATCTAGGGATCTAGGGATCTAGGGATCTAGGGGGAAGGGGCGGGGCAAAGGGGCCAACGAACGGATCCATCTCGGTGATCGAGCTATGGGCCACCGCCGCTCGAACCGCCGTCCCCTGGATCCCTTGACCCCTTGACCCCTTACTCCCGCCACGATGTTCCCTCATCGACGCCGTCTGGACGAGGACCATAGTGCGGGACAGGCCGGTCCAGCTCGTAGGCGCCGAGGTCAGGCGCGCCGCCCGCAAAATCGTCATTCACGTTCGGCAACCGGATTCCCGCGTCGACCGCCACCCTCCCTCGCTTCAATCCCAGGTGCGGCGCGTCGCGAGCCGGAATCGGCGGATCCGGGAACTCCACATCGTCGAACACGTTCATGTCGACGCGCGTCGTATGTGTCAGGCGTTGCTCCATCTCGGCGAAGGTGAAGAAGAGAAGCGACCCGAGCCGGCCGCTGAAGGGTGTTCCGTGTGTGCCGACGCCGTTGTAATCGAAATCGTTGGTGGGGTCGGTCTCCGGCGCGTAGATGGCGCGCCCCGTGCCATTGTCGTACTTGCCGTAGGTGCCACCGCCGGTTCCGCCGATGACGAGATTGTTCCTGAATACCGTGTGGGAATACTCCTTGGGCCCGTGCGGAACGCGGAACCCATCGCCCACCTTCACCACGGTGTTGTGCAAGAAGACGTTGGCGACGCTGCCGCGCTCCAGCTTGAACGGCGCCTCGACGATGTTGTACATGGCGTTCCGCACGAAATACGTCGGACCGCCGACGCTCGGCTGCGAGCTGAGAGCCATGAAGCAGTTCGTAAGCCGATTGCGTAGGATGCGGCAGTTGCCCATGCAGAAGTCGGCCTCGATACAGTCGTCTACGCCGGCATCCACGTCGTTGTTGTAGATGTCGATCGCCACCTGCTCCGAGACCGACCGATCCTCCATCGTCGAGATGCCGTCGCGGTATCCCGTGACCCTGTTGTGGCAGATTACATTGCCTGGGCCCGTGATTTGGATGCCCTCGCCCACGTTGGCCGGGCCGCCCCAGACACTGCCGGAGCCCATACCCTCCGCGGCCCACGGCATGATGTAGGTGACGGTGTTGTCAGCAATGTAGCAGTTCTTGCAGCCAGGAGCGCGCGTCGCGACAATGCCGTGCCGCGCGTTCACGCGACAGTGTCGAACCGCGATCTCTTCTGCGCCCAGCAAGTCGACCGTGCCGTTGACGGTGAGCTTCTCGACGATCACGTGCCTGCGCCCGCGTAGCGACACGCTGGCAAATATGCTCTTGAGGATGTGATCGGTGTCACCACTGATCACGATGGGACGACCAGGCTCACCGTCGCGCGTTGCCGTGAAGTCGCCGTAATAGCCCGGGGTCAACAGGATGATGTCGCCTGGCGCCGCCGACGCCTCGACAGCCGCGAGCGTAACGGGATTGGCCTGCTTGATACGTGCGCCTGCAGCGGGTTTCGGTA
>JBOGIN010000604.1:0-5326 GCA_050742275.1 Vicinamibacteraceae bacterium | reverse complement strand
GTCCTCAGCCATGCATTCTGGATGCGGCGGTTTGGTGGCGATCCGACGGTGATCGGGCGAACCTTTACGTTCTACGACCATCGGTTCGAGATCGTCGGCGTCGCGCGGGCCGGCTTCACAGGCACGGAGCCTGGACGTTCCGTGGACCTCTGGGTGCCCACGATGATGTGGAGCGCGGAAGCCCTCGGTCCGGAGGGCGCCGGCTTGAGCTGGTTCCGAATTTTCGGTCGTCTCGAGCCAGGCGTGCGCGTGGAACGAGCGCAGGCCGTGCTGCAAGCGACCTTCACTGCCTTTCGGCGAGAGCGCGCCCAGACCTTCCGCGCGGACGACCCGCGCGATCGCACACAGCGCTACCTCCGGACTCCACTGCGAGTCCGCTCGGCGGCGAACGGGCCCTCGCAGCTCCGCATGACGTTCGAACGCCCGCTGTGGATTCTGTCGATCGTTGTCGCCTGCGTCTTGCTGATTGCCTCGTCCAACGTCGCCAACCTTCTCATTGCGCGAGCGGCCGCACGCGAACGGGAGATGTCGCTGCGCCTCTCGATTGGCGCTGGACGCGGGCGCGTGATTCAGCAGGTCCTGATCGAGAGCGCGCTGCTCGCCACCGCGGCCGGCGCGCTGGGCGTGCTCATCGCCGCCGCGGTGGGACCGGTCATCGTCAACATGCTCGCGCCGTCGACCGATCCGGCGTATCTCGACCTCCGCCTCAATTGGCGTGTGCTGGCCTTTGCCGGCGGCATTGGTTTGACGACCACTGTCCTGTTCGGTCTCGCGCCGGCGCTGCGCGCGTCGAGCGTCGCCCCGATGGGAGTGCTGAAGGGCACCAGCGGGCGCGTGACGGCGCGACTGGCTCTACGCCCACTTCTCGCGGCGCAAGTAGGCTTCAGCCTCGTCGTATTGTTCGTCGCGAGCTTGCTTCTTCTCTCGTTCTTCAGGCTGACTCGTGTCGACCCGGGCTTTTCCGATGATCGCGTGCTGCTGCTGTCACTCGACACCAGCGCCATAGGTGACGATGAAGGGAAGGCGCACGTGGCGGCGCTGCAGCTGCTCGATCACGTCCGCCAACTGTCGGGCGTCAGCGGCGCGGCCTTGTCTGGCTGGGCGCTCTTCGAGGGATCCTCCTGGACCAGCAGCATCCGCGTCCCTGGTCGGGAACCTGAGGCGTTCGAGCCCTTCTTCCTGGGCGTCTCGCCAGGCTATCTCGAGACGATGCGGATGCGGATGCTGGAGGGGCGCATGTTTACGATGCGCGACGCCGAACCTGAGCAGCCCACAACGGTCATCGTCAATGAGGCATTCGCACGGCGATACTTCAACACGACACGGGTCGTCGGTCGCTCGTTCGCTCGGACCGTCTCCGACGAAGCCGCCAAAGCTTCGGTGGTGCGCGACGGCCTCCTGCCGCAGGAGATCGTCGGCGTGGTGGCCAACGCGAAGTACGGCAGCCTGCGCGAGCCAGCGCCGCCGACCGTGTACGTGCCACATCGCGGCCTTGGAACGCTGCACTTACGAGCCGCGGCAGGCGATCCGCTCGCGCTTGCGCCCATCCTCCAGCGCGAGATCCCGCGTGCGGTGCCCGCGCTCCGCGTGGCGAGCGTGACGTTGCAGTCGACGTTGATTGCAAACAGCATCCTCAGCGAGCGGCTGCTCGCATTGCTATCCGGCTTCTTTGCCATGGTCGGGTTGTTGCTTGCTGCCATCGGCTTGTATGGCGTCCTCAGCTACGGCGTCGTCCAGCGGACGCGCGAGATCGGCATCCGCGTCGCGCTGGGCGCACAGCCGCGCATTGTCGTCCGCACAGTGGTCGCGCATATTGTCGGCGTGACGGCCGCCGGGACCGTTGCCGGCCTGACGGTTGGCCTGTTCCTCGCACGATTCGTCCAGACGATGTTGTACGAAGTGCAGCCGCTGGATGCGTTGAGCGTGGCGCTCCCGGTGTGCAGCCTGCTGCTGGTGGCCGTGCTGGCTGCGGTTCCACCGGCACGACGCGCCGCACGCGTCGATCCCGTCGTGGCGCTCCGGTACGAATAGCCAGCTCCCGATTCTGCGCGCAAGCTCCTAGCCGCGAAAGCCGCGTGCGGCGAGCTGCACCGTCAGACCGTCTGGATCCGGAAAGTAGATGCGATTGCCGGTGACGCGCGGTTGTATCCCTTGCGC
Organism: Vicinamibacteraceae bacterium; assembly: GCA_050742275.1. Lineage (GTDB taxonomy): Bacteria > Acidobacteriota > Vicinamibacteria > Vicinamibacterales > Vicinamibacteraceae > WHTT01. Next base: position 3,169 of record JBOGIN010000604.1, on the reverse strand, counting down.
GCGGAGCTTCTCAGCCGCGCCGTCGGTCGTGTAGCCTTCGACCGAATAGCAGTAGTGGTCCATACCAGCCGATTCGCCGCGGAAGAGCGCCACGAAGTGCTCGCCGCACCGCAGAAAGCAGTTGCCCGCGCTTTCCCTCATCACTTCCATGCCGAGATGCTTGATGTAGAAGTCTCTCGAGCGTGGAATGTCGGTGACGCGCAGCGCGATGTGGTTGAGGCCAGCGGCCTGAAACGTGCTGGTAGCGCCAGGGGCTCCCGCTTCGGTGACGCGGCCCGCCGCCGTCGCCGCCACGAGAGCCGTGAGTCCGCCGATTGCCTGACGACGGGAGATCGCTCCGCGCTCGAAGCAGTCAAGTAGTCTTTCAATGATCGTCTGCATGGCAACGCGCTCCTTTCAAGGCCCTCTCGAAGGGCCCAGACGCGCTCGAACAGCGAGTGCCTCGTTACTGAGCGTGAGCGGTTATTATCGATCTCGAGGACCAACGAATGCCAGACCTTATGCAGTCGAATGCCGCGACTCTGCAATTCCTTCTCAATCGCCGCAGCATCTCGGCGCTCGTCGAGCCGGGCCCGACGCAGGAACAGTTAACCGTTCTGCTGCGAGCCGCAACGACGGTTCCAGACCACGGCTGTTTGCGGCCCTATCGCTTCGTGGTGGTCCCACGCGAGGGGCAGGAAGCGCTTGGTACGGCGCTCGTGGCCGCGGCGGAGGAGCAGCGACGTGACCTGCCGTCAGAGGCCCGCGAGAAGATCCGGAAGAAAGCCTTCGCCGCGCCGACGCGGATCGTGCTCATTGCGTCACCGCGAGACGATGGGAAGGTTCCAGAGTGGGAGCAGATCGCGTCGGCGTCCTGCACTGGCTACGCGATCGTGTTGGCCGCGCTCGCGCAAGGGCTCGGCGCTGCTTGGAGAACCAGTCCCATTCTCGATGGCACGGCCTTGAGAGACCTGCTCGGGTTGCAGCCGCGCGAGCGTGTGCTCGGGTGGATCAACGTTGGGACTCCCGCCGTGGCGCCTGCCACCCAAGAACGCCGGCCGCCAGACCTCGCCACATGCGTATCGGTCCTCGATGACGACGGTGTGCGGCAGTTTGTGACGACGACGGGATGACGCGTCTCGCGGACGAACAGCGTCACTGTGCGCTAGCGGACCTCCATTTCGGTTGCCACGAAGGCCTTCACGCCTGGCGCTCCCCAGATGCGGAGCTGCGACGGGCCGTCTTCCTCTGTGATGTCGAGCGTGAATCGCAGGAACGGGCAGCACTTTCGCTCCATCTCGACCCAACGAACGATTGCGGCCGGTGTGACGGCAGGGGCATAGTGAAACGTGTAGCCCTCAGCATCTTCGGTCACCCGCGCGGTTGCTTGCTGGAGCGCGGCGCGGAGCTCCCTATACTGCTTCCTCTCCTCGGATGTCAGCCCGTCCAAGCGGCAGACGAACACGGGCGGCTTGTTCGAACCGGCTTGCTCCGGCGCGGGGCGAGCCTCGCCGCGGCGAGGAGACACGGCCGTAGCGGCGATGGCGACGACCGTAGCGGCTGAGAGAACGGTTAGGATGGTCATGTGTGTTTACTCCTTCGGGCTGTGGTGAGAAGCAAGGCCCGAATGGCAGCGTACGACGTACAGCGCGCTCGAGGTCAAACAGGAGGAGGAAGGCATGCAGATTGGAGAAGTGGCGGCCCGAGCAGGCGTCAGCCCTGCGACCTGTCGGTACTACGAGCAGTACGGTCTGCTGTCTCGTCCGGCTCGGCGGGCTGGCAAACGTGACTACGATCCCGCTGTCGTGGCGCGGCTCTCCCTGATCCGGTTCGCGAAGGATGCCGGCCTGTCGCTGTCGGAGATCCGCGAGCTGCTCGGGCCAGGTCCGACCCATGAGCGGTGGCGCGGGGTGAGGGCACGGAAGCTACAAGTACTGCGCGATCTAGAGCGGCTGCTCAGGAAGCAACGCCGCCTCCTGCAAGCCACGGCCGAGTGTGCTTGCGCGACACCGGAGGAGTGCGGGCGCGCGACGAGCGCGCTCGTTGAAGGCAATCGCGGCGCGGCGCGGTGACCGCTCTCGTTGCCAGTCGGCGTCACGCCCTGCGGAAGGAAGGCCGAAAGGCGAGGTTCGGCATGAACGTTCCACGCGCCGCTCCCATCTTCGAGGCGTGAGCGGCTTGCGAGCGGTGCCGCGATACGCGACGACTCGCATCTCGCGCTCCACATGAAAATCAACGGGGCGCGTACATGATCACAATCACGCCAATCAAGCACAGCGCGGCACCCACGATGTCAAAGGCATCGGGTCGGGTGCCATCCACGGTCCATCCCCAGAGCAAGGACAGGACAATGAAGACACCACCATAGGCCGCATACACGCGCCCAAAATGCGCCGGCTGATAGGTGGGCACGATTCCGTACAACACCAGGGCGATGGCTCCGGCGACGCCGGACCAGACCGGAGCCGTATCGCGCCACCACCGCCACACCAAGTACCCACCGCCGATTTCAAGGAGACCGGCAACGAGGAAGAGAGCAAGCGAACGAATCATCGGAGTGGCTCCTGTCGCCAGCCGGCGGCAGCATCCATGATGCTCGTGCTGGCAGGTGTGGTGTCTCGTGCCAATACTATCGTGCTCATCCCTCGTCTGAGCCTGGCGACCAGCAGGATTCCGATTCACCCAGGGGCGAAGACCATGCTCTTCGCAGGAGGAGTGGCAGCGTCAACTGAGACGTTGCACATCATTGGCCGCGTCGAACATCTCGAACAGGTAAAATGATCAGTTGGGCACGCGATTCGTATGGATGTAGTCCGAACCATTGTGGAGATGCGGCAGGCGCTCGCGGCGGTGCGCCGCGGCTCCAGCGTTGGCCTCGTGCCAACCATGGGGGCATTCCACGCGGGCCACGTCGCGCTGATGCATGCCGCGCGGGAGTCGTGCGGCGTTGTCGTGACCAGCCTCTTCGTCAACCCGACGCAGTTCGGCGAGCCGAAGGATCTGTCGACATACCCGCGAGACGAGGCCGGGGATGCCAAGCTCGCTGCCGAGGCTGGCGTCGATTATCTGTTCGTGCCGAGCGTCGAGGAGATGTACCCACGAGGCTATGCCACCTGGATCGAGGTCGAGGGACCGGCGCGTGGGCTCGAAGGCGACTTCCGTCCAGGTCACTTTCGGGGTGTGGCGACGG
>JBOGIN010000603.1:0-2883 GCA_050742275.1 Vicinamibacteraceae bacterium | reverse complement strand
GCGACCATCATTCGCTCGAGCGTATTTTCCAGCTCTCGGATGTTTCCCGGCCACCTGTAGCGAACGTAGAGATCGAAGATATCCGGTCCGAGGGACGGCACCGGACGCCGCTTGCGCTCCGCGAAGCGTCTCAGAATGGTGTCCACGAGCTTCCGCAGGTCAGCAGCGCCGCGGCGCCGAAGGGCTGGTACCGGTAGCTCGTACACCTTGAGCCGATAGTAGAGATCTTCCCGGAACCGACCGCGTGCCTTTGCCTGAGTGAGGTCGACGTGGGTTGCGGCGATCACACGCACGTCGAACGGAATCTCGTCTCGGCCGCCCAGTCTTTGTACAGTGCGCTGCTGCAGCGCCCGCAGGAGCTTCATCTGCAGGTCTGGCGTCAGCTCGCCGACCTCGTCCAGGAATACCGTGCCGCCGTTGGCCCGCTCGAATGGCCCTGGTTTGTCCTCCAATGCGCCGGTGAACGCACCGCGGACATGGCCAAAGAGCTCATCCTCGACCAAGGTGGCGGAAAGGCTCGCACAGTTGACCACCACGAAGCGGGCACGGTGGCGTGGTGAGGCGTGATGAATGCCACGCGCCACCCGCTCCTTCCCCGTGCCTGACTCGCCGACAATCAAGACGGTGACGTCCGGATCGCGCGCCACGCGCTGCATGTGGTGCTTGAGCCTGCAGATCTCTGTCGAGGCGCCATCCATTTCCGGAAATGGATCTTCCGGCATGCGCATCTCCACCCGGGACAACGGACAATTCCCGGCCATGAGTGCAGAACGCCGGAACCGGCCAAAATGCACACTACGGCTCAGCTGCCTCCCGCTTTTTTCTTGGGCACAGCAGAAATCAGCGAATTACATCGCAAAGGTCTACGGTGCGCGGCTCGCGTAGACGAAGACGAGACCGAAGGAGAGACCAGCGTAGTAATACGCGGTGTCCGAGGCGGCCTGTACCTGCACGGCGGCGGTCTCGATCCCATCCCGCTCCTCCAACGTCAGCGCTGCCGCCTTCAACGCCTTGCGCCAGGCAGCGCGTGCATCGCCAAACTCGAGATGTGAACGCGCGACCGATTCAATCGCCGCGAAGAGCTCCGGCTCGCTGCGGCTTCCGGGATCGAAGATGCCGCGGGTAGGCACCTTGCGCATCGCAAGCGCGATGAGCTCGAACAGCGCTTCCGCGTGGCCGTCAGGACATTCGAGCTCCGCAATGCGGACGAGCCGGCGCAGCGCAGGATGCCAGTCCGCGAGGGTGTAGGTTCGTGAGCGACGAGGCATACCACCCCCTTGACTGCGAGTGATTGACGGGTCACGCACGGTCGTGCGTCGCACGCACGGCCGGGCCGTCTAGTGTACGGACGCCCGCTGTTGGGCCAGTGGACCGGCGAGCACCAATCGCCGTCGACGCCACGCGAGGCTATCGCGTGGTGATCGAAAGAGTGCTGCTCGCGGCGTGTAGAAGGAACAAGCGGACGAAGACAGCCTATCGCGCGCTGGGGGCGAAGACAAGGGAAAAGGTCGTGCCAACGTTGCCGTGCTTCTCGGCGCCGGTTGATTGCGCGCGCGCAGCCTGCACGCGCGGCATTCAGCGGATCGGATCATGAATTCATTGGTCGAACTCGGTCGTGCGCCATGGCACACGCCTTGCCCTCCGAGCAGGCGGAGCAACGACATATGAACGAGGATCGCGTGTACCCATCGCCGGCAGTACGAGCATCGATGTCCGACGATGGCCTCGTGCTGCTGGATGTGGAGGGCGGGCTGATCTTGGGGGCGAATCAGGTTGGCGCACTGATTTGGCAGCGTATCGGACAGGGGCGCGCGCCGAGCGAGATCGCGCAGCAGCTCGCAGTGCAGTTCGACGTGCCGCTCGAGCGCGTGTATCGCGACGTGGCAGCGTTCGTCTCGGCGTTGAAGAAGGGCGGGCTCGTGATCGAGGAGCCGATGTGTTGACCTGGCACAGCTTCAGGAGCGCTAACCGACTCGCGATATTGACTGGCCACGTGTGGCTTGGCCTGCTCGCATTCGACGTCGCTCGATTGGCCGGCTTCGCTCGACTGCATGACTGGGTGCGTCGCTACCGGGTGCGCGAGTGCCCCAAGGATGCCGGCCTGGATGCTGAAGACGTCGTGTGGGCAGTCGAGGAGGCCTGCGTCTGGTATGTCAAGCGTGCCACCTGTCTTCAGCGCTCCATCGTCGTCACCTGGTTGCTTCGTCGTCATGGATTCGCCGCCGAGCTCGTGATCGGCTACCGGCCGATTCCATTTGAATCGCACGCGTGGGTCGAGCTGAACGGCCTCGTCGTCAATGACCGGCAGCAATACAAGAAGTTCTTCGAGGTGTTGGAACGTCTCTGATCCTTGTGTGGACCCGATCTTTCGGTCGGGCCGCGGAGTGACGAGTCATGGCAGCGTTGGCAGGATCTCTGTTCTTCGACGGACGCCCAACCGAGGAGACGTGCGCGGCCCTGGTCGCCCGGCTGCAGCCGATGGGGCCTGATGGCGTGTCGGTGCACGCCGAGCCGGGCTTAGTGATGCTCCACGGTGCGCTCGGCGTGTGGGCGGGGGAGCAGTTGGCTCAGCAGCCTGCACGCTTGCCGTCTGGGCTCGTCATGACCTGGGACGGCCGGCTCGACAATCGCGACGACCTCCTGTTGCGGCTTGACGGGAGACTCGCCAACGACACGAGCGATGCCTCAATCGCATTGTCGACGTTCGAGCGATGGGGCATCGAAGGCCTGGGATCACTGATTGGCGACTGGAGCTTGGCGGTCTGGGACGCTCGTTACCGCACGCTACGCCTGGCGCGGGACTACATGGGTGTGCGGCCGCTCTATTACTTCGCTGATTCGAAGTCGGTGATGTGGTCGAGCAGCCTTGGCGAGCTGGCGATT
>JBOGIN010000602.1:0-5165 GCA_050742275.1 Vicinamibacteraceae bacterium | reverse complement strand
GAGATCGACGCTGGGAACCGACAGCGTGTCGAGCAACGCTACGATCATCTCGGCCTGCTCGGCCGGGGCGAGGCTCTGTCCCTTCGCCACCTCCGTAAATCCGAGCCCCATGAAGTCGGGCGCGATGCACCGGCGGACCGGTGACAGACCCACAATCGCGCCGCGCCACTGGAACGCGTTGAGGGGGAATCCGTGCAGGAACAGCGCGGCGCTGCCGCTGCCGCGTTCGACATAGGCGATTCTGCCGAACCGCGTCTCCACAAAGCGGCGCGCCGTGGCAAATGTGACGGCGTCCATCGGCTGATCCGAGGCCGCGAGTGATGGTGCAGAAGCGGGGAGCGGGACGGCCGCCACGCGCGGCGAGATGACCGCGCCCGCGAGCGCTCCAGCGGCGATACCCATGAACTCTCGGCGATGCATACCACGTTCTCCTTCGGTGATGTCGAACTGCACCACGATACGCCGCGCGACGAAGCAGGTTCAATGACCTCTGAGGTCATGGCATTGCGGGCAGAGAGTCGTAAGATGCTCCGATGGAGTCGGTCAAGGCGCGCTCCACGTCGAAACGCACCGTGCTCAGTCCCGTCGGTGCGTTGTTACGCGAGTGGCGGGCGGCGAAGCGTTTGAGCCAGCTCGACTTGGCGCTCGAAGCAGGCGTCTCGGCGCGGCATCTGAGCTGCGTGGAAACCGGCAGGGCGCAACCGAGCCGCGACATGATCGCGCTGCTTGCCGACGCGCTCGGCATGCCGCTGCGCGAGCGCAACGCGCTGTTCGTGGCCGCCGGGTACGCGCCGCGTTATGCGGAAACGGCGATCGATGGCGATGCCCTCGCGCAGGTCCGTGTGGCGATTGACTGCATTCTCGGCCACCAGGAGCCGTATCCGGCCTTTCTCCTGAACCGGCGATGGGATGTGCTCCAGACGAACCGCGCCGCAGTGCGGGTGGCCGACTTCCTCGGCGCCGGACGTCGTCACACGAACATGGTGCGCCGATTCCTCGATCCGGACGACCTCCGTAGGTTCGTCGTGAACTGGGAGGAGATCGCGGGCGGCCTGATCCGCCACCTTCACGAAGCGATTGCGGCGGCGCCGTCCGATGCAGGGACACGCGCGCTCCTCGAAGAAGCGTTGGCCTATCCAGGTGTGCCGGCGCAGTGGCGAACGCGCGCTGTCGGCGCGCCACCGCCACCGCTGCTGGCCGTCGTGTTCAGGAAGGCCGGCCGTGAGCTCCGGTTCTTCTCGACGATCACGACGTTCGCGACACCGCGGGACGTGACGCTCGACGAGATACGGATCGAGTGCGCCTTCCCCGCCGACGAGTCGACGGCGGAACTGTGCCGCCTGCTCGCGCGCGACGACGTGAAAGGGTAGCCCCATACTCGATCATCGATGCATTGCCATCTCTATCGCCGCGCCGAACAGAACGATGGCGAGATGGACGCCGTACGCGAGGAGGCGACGTCAGGCTCGCGCGCACGTCAGCGTCCCAGCGCCTCGACCACCAGACGCGCGGTCTCCGCGCCGCCGTGCGTCAGCGCTGATCCCGGCGGCCGGCGAACTGTACGCAGCGTCCGACTCTGTCAGGCGGAAGGTGATGCGGACCCGCTACATCGCGGTCGCAAAAGGTTCGCTGATCGTCCGTCCGCGGTACTCGCCGGGGGTGGCTCCGAAACGGCGGCGAAAGGCGCGAATGAACGACGGTGCTGAAGCGTAGCCGACGCGATCGGCCACTTCCTCAAGACCAATGCGCTCGCTTCGCAACAGACTGGAAGCCAGGTCAAGGCGCCAGCGCTCGAGATATGCCAGCGGCGATATGCCGACCTCGCTGCTGAATCGTGCGGCAAACGTGGACCGTGACAAGCCAACGTGCCTGGCAAGGGTGTTCAGCGACCAGCGCCGCGCTGGCGCGGCGTGCATCAGGCGCAGTGCTTCGCCGATATGTCGATCCCGCAAGGCATGAAGCCAACCGACGCGCCGCTCCTCGGCCCAGCTCCGCAAGAGCTGCACAAAAGCGACGGCGAGCAGATGTGCGCGCAGGAGATCGCTACCTGGCAACCCGGTCTCGGCGACGTCGAGCAGGCGCAGGGTCGCCTCCATCATCTGGCCTGCGCCTCGCTCATGGTTGACGTGTAGAACCTCTGGAAGCTGGGGTGAGGACGGGGTGGTCCGTGGGACCCTCGAACTCGAAACCGCCGCATAGCAGCTGCGCAACCGCCCCGCCTCCGCCGTGACGGATCACAGCATGGGCCCCCACCCACCTGCTGGCGTGAGGGCACTCAGGGGACGAGACGGTAGCCCAGGTCGATCGCCGATGGTGTGGCCGGATCCGTGCGGCAGTACGACGATGTCTCCCGATCGAGGCAGACGTTCTTCGCGCCGAACGAAAAGACGACAGCGTCCTCGCCGAACTACGTGAAAGTGAGCGAAGCGGCCCTTTGGAAACGCAATTGCCCACGGCGCCGTGAACTCGGACCGGCAAAACACTCGGCCGCGCACGCGCAACGCTACGAGCACGTCGCTCAACAGATCCGGTCCGTCGTAACGAACTGCGGTCCCCATGGCGCCATGATGGCACATTCGGACGCACGAGCAAGATTGTTGGCCGCTCGGATCAGCGCAAACAAGACGCCCCCTGGTACCCTAGCGGGGATTTCGCACGCGCAACGGCGCTCGCCTCGGCCGCGGCGACGGGAGGTGGCGATGAATGTAGGAGTGTTGGGCACTGGTATGGTGGGCGAAAGGATCGCCTCGAAGCTCGTCTCGCTTGGGCATGCCGTCACCGTTGGATCGCGAACCGCTGACAACGCAGCCGCTACCACATGGGCGCGTGGAGCCGGCTCCCGCGCGCGCGTTGGCACGTTCGCCGATGCCGCTGCATTCGGCGAAGTGCTGTTCAACTGCACGCGTGGAGCGGCGTCCCTGTCCGCACTGCGTGCCGCAGGTTCTCAGAACTTGAACGGCAAGGTCCTCGTTGATGTTGCGAACGTGTTGCCGCCGGACGAAGTCGGTCCCCGGTCGCTGGGCGAACAGATACAAGATGCTTTTCCGGCCGCGAAGGTTGTGAAGGCCCTCAACACCGTGAACTGCGACGTCATGGTGAACCCTACCAGCCTGGCAGGGCGACACAGCGTGTTTGTCAGTGGAAACGACGCAGCGGCCAAGCGACGGACGGTCGCGCTTCTCCAGGCATTCGGCTGGCTCGACATCATCGACCTGGGGGACATTACGACGGCGCGCGCGACGGAAGCGTATTTGCCGCTCTGGGTAGCGCTGTGGCGGAAGCTCGGAACAGCTGCGTTCAACGTATCCGTCGTTCGATAGCCGGGAGCGGCGACAATGGTTCGCATTCACACCTACGAATCGAAAGAGCCGATGGTCAAGCCCAATGCCTTCATTGTGGAGGCAGATGCCGGGCTTGTGCTTGTCGACACGACTCTGACCATGAGCGATAGCAAGGCGCTGAAGCAAGTCGCGGAGAGACTGCACAAGCCGATCGCTGGGGTTCTCCTGACCCACGGCCATCTGGATCACGTCGCCGGCACGACCAACGTCGTGCCGAACGGTCACGTACCCATTTACGCCTTGCGCTCAGTGCACGACCTGATGAAGGCATCCGAACAGGCAAAGCACAAGCAGTGGTCTGCGCTGTTCAAGGACGAGTGGATCCCGAAGTGGATCTATCCCACCGACATTGTCGCGCCGGGAGACCGCGTCAGCTTGGTGGGATTGACGTTTACCGTAGTCGACCTGGGGGCGGGCGGCGATTCGGATGCGAACTCGATCTGGCTGCTGGAGGACGACAAGCAGGCGGCCTTCGTTGGCGACTTCCTGTACAGCGGAAACCATGCCTACATGATGGATGGAAGCGTTCTGCGATGGATGGCCAACCTCGATCGGTTCCGAGAGCTCCTCGAGCGCTACGCCGTGCTGTATGTCGGTCACGGTCCGGCGTCGGACCATTCGCTGATCGGGAAGCAGCAGCAGTACTTCGAGACCGCGTGCGCCGCGTTGCTCGAAGCCACTGACGGCTCAGCGATGCTCACGGACGAGTCCCGTAAGCGGTACACGGAGACGATGCTCGCGAAATACCCGGGCTTTGGCTTCACGCTCACGGTCGGGTACTCGGCCGATGCGCTTGCCCGAGAGCTCATGGGGGTCAAGAACTACGACTGGTAAACATCATGCGATGCATGGCGACGAACTATGTCGATCATGCTCACCGTTAACGGTACTCGCCGGACCGTCGAGGACGATCCTGAGCATCACCACTTGAGGAGCTTACAACGACACGGCTACGTCATCGTAGTGCCTGCCAAGCCGGGCGGCGTCGATACCGGCGCCGGCGTCGTCCACGGACTGGCGTCTTGACGCCCATCAATCGACGTCGCCGTGTGGTGGATGATTCGCGGTCGAACCGTTTCTGATTCCACGACTCTGCTCATTTCCAGCATCGTTCGGCAGTCACGTGTTCCTGTCATTCGACGTTCTTGCCTACGGTCGCAGCAGTGCCTTGATGGCGCGGCGCTCGTCCATCGCGCGATAGCCCTCGGCAACCTGGTCGAGCGGCAGTGTGAGGTCGAAGACCTTGCCGGGATCGATGACGCCCTTCAGGACCAGATCGATCAGGTGTGGCAGGTATCGGCGAACGGGCGCGGGCCCGCCGTGCAACCGAACGTGGGAGTAGAACAGCGGTTCGCCATCGAGGGCGACACCATGTGGCACGCCGACGAAGCCAACCGCGCCTCCAGGACGCGTGGCACGAATCGCCTGCGTCATCGATTCCTGCGTGCCGACGCACTCCAGCACCGCATCAGCCCCGACGCCCTTGGTGAGGTCCATAATCCGGGCCACACCCTCGTCTCCCCGCTCGATGACGATGTCTGTCGCGCCGAACTCTCGCGCGAGTACCTGCCGCGTTGCGTGACGGCTCATCGCGATGATCCGTTCGGCACCCATTTGCTTGGCCGAAAGAACGCCGAGCAGCCCGACCGCGCCGTCGCCCACGACCAAGACGGTTGATCCCGGCTTCACGTTCGCCGCATCGGCGGCGAACCAGCCTGTGCCCATGACGTCGGAGAGCGCCAGCAGGCTTGGGATCAGGTCATTCGAGGGAACATCCGGGGTAGCCACCAGAGTGCCATCGGCCAGCGGAACGCGCAGTAGCGG
>JBOGIN010000601.1:0-5473 GCA_050742275.1 Vicinamibacteraceae bacterium | reverse complement strand
ATGCATGGCTACGCCATCGCCCAAAGTATCCACTTGCTCTCAGATGAAGTGCTGAAGGTGGAAGAAGGCTCTCTGTATCCCGCCCTCTACCGACTCGAGCTCGACGGGGCCATCTCGGCACGTTGGGGCCTGTCTGAGAACAACCGCAAGGCGAAGTACTACGAGAGCACGAAACGCGGCAAGAAGCTACTCGCGGAACATCAGGCCACCTGGACACGATTGGCAGGCGCGGTCCAGCAAGTGCTCACAAGGTGAGGCGCATGCGTCGTTTGATTCTCAAGCTGCTCCGCCGCCGCAGGCTGCACCATGACCTGAAGCAGGAGATCGCCTTCCATCGCGAGATGGCCGCGGCTGGGAACAATCCGATCCCCTTCGGCCACGCCACCAACATCATCGAACAAAGCCTCGACTTGTGGCGGTTCACCGCCCTCGAGAATCTCTGGCGCGACGTGGTCTATGCAGCGCGCGGCCTGCGAAGAAGCCCGGGGCTGGTCTCGAGCGCCCTCCTCTCGCTCGGCCTCGGCATTGGTCTCAACGCGACCATCTTCTCCCTCGCCGTCGGGTTGTTGTTCAGTGAACCGTCGGTCAGGGACCCGGAATCGGTTGTCTATGTCCAGGTGGACCGCAACACCTGGGCACAGCCGCATGTCCTCGACTTCATCCGCCAGAGCGCGATCTTTCAAGATATCGCAGGAGAGACCGCAGAGGCCAACGTCAACTGGAACGACGGTACCGCAACGACGCCTCTCTTCACCGTCGTCACGACGAAAAACTACTTCACCACGCTGGGCGTGCCCGTGGCGCGGGGGCGAGGCTGGACTCCGGACGATCCAGACGAGGTCGTTGTCCTGCGCCACGACTTCTGGCAGAAGCACTTCAACGGCAACCCCTCAGTGATTGGTCGCCCGATGAATCTCGATGGCCGCGCATACACGATTCTCGGCATTCTGCCGAAAGGCCACCGCACCCTGCTCGGTTTCGGCTTTTCGCCAGATGTCTATTTGCCGCGCTATGAGGACGACACCATGCTCGGCATGTACGCTCGTCTCAAGGCCGGCATGTCGCTGGGTGACGCCCGGGCTCACCTGGCAGCCGTCGGGGCACGGCTGGACGCTGCGTTTCCCGAGCCATGGAAGTACCGCGAGCGACTGAGAGTCAGCCCCATCGCGGGATTCGGCACATTCCAAAACGGCGAGCTCACGTCCATCGTTGGCCTCTTCTTCGGCATGCTCTTACTCGTCGTCTCGCTCGTGCTGCTGATTGCTTGCGTGAACGTTGCCGGACTCTTGCTCGCCCGCGCTTCTGCACGTCATCACGAGATCGCCATTCGCCTGTCGCTTGGGTCAAGCCGAAGCCGGCTGTTCCAGCAGATGCTGGTGGAAAGCGCGCTGCTGTCATTGTTGGGAACGGGACTCGGCTTCCTGTTGGCGCATGCGGCGGCAACACTGCTGGCCGGCATTCACCTTCCGTTGCCCATCCCTATTCGGTTGCAAATCGATCCGGATTGGCACGTGGTCGTCTATTCGGCGCTTCTGGGGATTGGAGTGACGCTGGCTTGCGGGCTGTTGCCAGCTCGGCAAGCCATCAAGGAATCGATTAGCGCACGTCTGCGTCGCGAACGAAGGATGCGCCTACGACGCGCGCTCATTGTCGGTCAAGTCGCGGTGACCGTCGTCGTGCTGGCCACCAGCTTCCTGTTCGTGCGGAATCTGTACAGCTCAGCCGCCATCGATCCAGGGTTCGATGTGCACAACACGCTTCTCACGAGAGTGTTTCTCCCACCAGATTCCTATGACGACCGCAGTCGCAAGGCGGCGTATCTCGAACGTGCGGTCCAAGAGCTCGAAACGCTTCCAGGTATTGAAGCCGCTGCCGCCGCACGTATCATTCCGTTCAACGGCCACGTCATGCGCGACGACGACCTGGTGTTGCCCAACGCTGGGGAGAAGATACCAGTGCACATCAACCCCAACGTCGTCACGCCTGGATACTTCCGCGCGCTGGACATCCCCGTTCTCGCCGGCCGCACATTCTCGAATCACGAGCGCGGAGCCAACGTTGTTATCGTCAACCGCACGTTCGTCGAGCGCTATTTGGGGAATCGGAACGCCGTTGGGACGGTGTTCTATCTCGGCCCGGACAAGAGGCCATACCGGATCGTGGGCGTCGTCGGCGACACCAAGACCTTGACGATTGGAGAAGACGCTCAGCCACAGTTTTACGAGCCGTTGATGCAGACAGACTACCCCGGAAGGTCTGTTCAGCTCGTGATGCGCTCGGCGACCCCGCCGGTCACGCAGCTTGCTCCTGTGCGACGCGCTCTGCGACGCGTCGAACCGGCGGCCGGGCTCCAGGTCGGTACGCTCTACGGCAACATGGGCCTGGCGTTCCTTCCAAGCCAGATTGGTGCTGCCCTTCTCGGCAGCAGCGGTCTGTTGGGGCTGTTACTCGCAGCGATCGGGCTCCACGGGATCGTCGCCTATTCAGTTACACGGCGCAAGCCCGAGATCGCTGTCCGGATTGCCGTCGGCGCCGGGAGCGCGAGGATTGCTCGCATGGTCATCGGCGAAGCGGCGAAGCTGATTGCCGTTGGCTCGATAGCCGGCTTGGCGATCGCGGCTCTCGTCACCAGGCCGCTTGCCATGTTCCTCGTTCCGGGGCTCAGTCCCACTGACGCCACGAGCTTTGCGCTCGTGCTCGCCGTGCTCGCTGGAGCAGGGCTCTTGGCCACGCTCGGGCCGGTGCGCCGCGCGCTCCTCATTGACCCGGTGGTGTCCTTGCGATCCGAGTGAGCCGCGCGGCCTGAAGGCCGCGCGCTACATACGACACCAGGGCCAGGGGCCAATGGGGTTCCCTGTCAGCCTTCCTCGACGATCTTGACGACCTCGCCGGTTCGCGGTCCCTCGCTCGGGCTCCTGCTGTTCACGACGGCGAGCGTCGCGGCATCGACGATGCCCTGGCTTGGTCCCTTGGCAATCGAGGCCCAGGTGTCGCCGGAACGGACGGTATAGAGCCGCAACACGTTCGGACGAATGCGCTCCGCGTCTGCCTCGCTCATCGGCTCGAACGACCGGGCGCTCTCGCGAAACGTGTCGCCCACGGTGTCGAAGGCGCTCGCGGGCGCGACGCCGAGCACACGAAATACCCGGCTCGCGTGCCGGATGTAGGTGGCCAGCACGCCCGCATCCCCAACGTCGCGCAGCCGCCCCTGGAACGTGCCCTGTGCGGCGGACAGGCCGTTGATCGTGGTGGACCCGCCAGCAACCGGCGTGAAGCCCGCGCGGCGCATGTCCTGCACGACGGCTTCCTCGAGGTTGCGCCCCGTTGTCTTCTCCAAGACATCGAGCTGCATCGCGGCGTTCCCGTCCTTGGGCTGGGCCACGACCAACGTCGGGCTGTTCTGCACGGTCCAACCTTCAGGGAACGTGAGGCGAAATCTCAGCGGCGGATGGAGGAACTGCGTGCCACGCACGACACCCTCCCGCGGATTGTCGCCGTAGATCACGCCGTTGACCTGCTTCAGGAAGGCCTGGCGATCGGTCGTCCAGCGCCGGCCTGTCGCCTCGGCGGCGAGCGTCTGAACCGTCTCCTGAATCCGTGTCACGCGGTCCTCCGGCTGCGGATGTGTCAGCAGCCAGTTGGGTGTGCCATCCTTGCCATGCTGCTCTGACACGCGGCCGAGCGTGCTCAGCATCCCTGGCACGCCGTGTGGGTCCCATCCTTGACCTGCGGCGTAGCCCGCCCCGAGCTGATCTGCCTGCAGCTCGTCGTTTCGCCCGTACTTCAAGAAGAGCAGGCCGAGGCCCGCCTCCGCCGCCTGGCCAATGGCGCGCACCTCCGGCACGAAGATGCTCGCGATCGTCAGCCCGGCGCCTGCGCCGGTGGCACGCGTGTACTGCTGCGCGGCATGGCGCGCCGTGACATGGCCGATCTCGTGCCCCAGCACGCCGGCCAGCTCCGCCTCGTCGTTCAGGTACGCCATGATGCCGCGGGTGATGTAGATGTAGCCTCCCGGCAAGGCAAACGCATTGATCGCGGGAGAGTCCACGACCGTGAAGTGCCACGGGAGATCGGGACGCTCCGACGCCTTGGCCATGCGTAAGCCGATCGACGCCACGTACGCCTGCAGGCTCTCGTCGTCGTAGATACCGAACTCGCGCTGGACCTGTGGGTCCATCTCCTGGCCGATCTGGATTTCCTGCGCCTCGCTCATCAGATTGAACTCACGCTCCCCGGTGACGGGGTTCGTCGCACAGGCCACGAGCAAGGCCGCCGCCACGGTCGCGAGCAGCACCGAAACACGCGCTCTGATCTGATCCTGCAGTGTTCTGATCGGAGACATAGGCCCTCCGGAATCTCCCCTCGCCCACCAGTGTAAGCGGAAAAAGATGCCTGTCACTCGCGCCGCCAGCGAATATGGCCGCCGAGCATCGTCAGATCCACGCGCGCCGAACGGATCTCGTCTGCCGGGACGTTCATGATGTCCTTGGAGAGCACGACGATGTCGGCGAGCTTCCCGGGGGTGATGGCGCCCTTGATGTTCTCCTCGAACGCGGCGTAGGCGGCATGCAGCGTGTAGGAGCGGAGCGCCTCCTCGCGTGTCATGCGCTGCTCGGGAAAGAACGCCGTGCCGTCTTTCATCTCGCGGGTCACCGAGGCGTGGAAGCTCGCAAGCGGATCGATGTCCTCGACCGGCACGTCCGTGCCGTTGGCGATGACCACCCCGGAATCGAGGAGCGCACGCCACTGATACGCGCCCGTTCGAGCGCGCTCTGGGCCGAGGCGCTCGAGGACCCACGGGCCGTCGGACGTCGCGTGGATGCCCTGCATGGCAGCAATGACGTCGAGCTGCGCGAACCGCGGGAGATCCGCAGGATCCAGGTGCTGCGCATGCTCGATGCGCCAGCGCACGTCCTTCTTCTCTGGATGCGCCTTGAACGCCTCTTCATAGATGTTCAGGACCTCGCGGTTGGCGCGATCCCCAATCGCATGCGTGTTGAGCTGGTAGCCGTGCTGGAGGGCCAGCGCGGCGGTCCGCCGAATGTCCGCAGGATCCTCGAGCGTCAGTCCCGTGCTGTTGGGCATGTCGACGTACGGCTCGAGGAGCCACGCGCCGTGCGCGCCCAGCGCGCCGTCGATCTGTCGCTTGATGGCGCGGACGGTGAGCATCTGCTCGCCGTAGCCAATCATGCGATAGCGCGGCAGCGCCTCCGCCATGCGCTCGTTCGTCTCGCGGCGGACCATGACGTAGAGCCGGACGGGCAGCTTGCCCTCGTCTGCAAGCGTCTTGAAGAAATCGATGGTCTCGAACGAGGACCCGGCATCATGGAACGAGGTCACGCCCTTGGCCAGCGCGTCCTCCCCCGCCAGCGCAACTCGACGCCGGCGCTCGGCATCGATGACCGACGGGGCGCGCGCCGCCTGCACCTTCGCCATGGCGGCGCTCACCGCACGCTGCGCCGTCTCGCGCAGC
>JBOGIN010000600.1:0-4125 GCA_050742275.1 Vicinamibacteraceae bacterium | reverse complement strand
GCCTTCGATCAAGCCACGGGAAAGGAGGTCTGGCGATTTTGGACCGTCCCGAAGCCAGGCGAGCCGGGATCGGAGACCTGGAAGGGCAAGGACATCGAGCACCCGTGCGCCGCGGCCTGGCTCACCGGCACCTACGATCCCCGCCTCGACACGCTCTACTGGCCGACGGGTAATCCGTGTCCGGACTACGACGGCCGGGAGCGCCTGGGGGACAACCTGTACTCCGACTCGATCGTGGCGCTCGACCGAACGACCGGATCGCTGAAATGGTACTTCCAGTTCACGCCACACGATGTGTGGGACTGGGACGCCCAGCAGCCGCCCGTGCTCCTGGACACGACGTGGCACGGGCAGCCTCGAAAGCTGCTCCTGCACGCGAACCGCAACGGGTTCTTCTATGTGCTCGACCGCACCAACGGCGAGCTGCTCCTGACCAAGTCGTTCGTCGAGAAGCTGACCTGGGCCAAAGGCATCGACGCCAACGGCCGGCCGATCCTCAATCCCAATCAGGAGCCGACGCCCAAGGGGACCAGAGTCTGCCCAGCTGTGGAGGGCGCCACCAACTGGTTCTCGACGTCGTTCGATCCTGCGACAGGCCTCTACTACGTGCAGACGCTCGAGAAGTGCACCATCTACACGCGCGCCGCGACACGCGACGAATGGAAGGCGGGTGAGTCGTACTACGGCGGCTCTACGAAGAACGTCCCCGGCGAAGCGGGTCAGAAAATCCTGCGGGCGATCGACCTCCAGACTGGCCGCATCAGTTGGGAGCTTCCGCAAACGGGACCCGCGGACTCGTGGGGCGGCACGCTGGCGACGGCTGGCGGTCTCGTCTTCTTCGGTGAGGACAGTGGCGCGCTGGCGGCCGTGGACGCGCGCAGCGGCAAGCCGCTCTGGCGATTTCAGACCAACGTGCTGTGGAAGGCCTCGCCGATGACGTATGTGTTCGACGAGCGCCAGTACATCGCGATCGCAGCCGGCTCGACCATCCTTTCGTTCGCGCTGGTTCGGTAGGCGTCAGGGATCAGGGGTCAGGGGTCAGCAGGGATCAGGTGGAAGGCTTCAGGATCCACTAGCACCTGTCCTCTACTGACGCCTGATCCCTGATCCCTGACCCCTATTCATGCATCAGATATACGCGATGACGTCGATCTCGACGAGCGAGTCGCCCGGGATGCCGCCGGCCGCGGCAATCGTCGTGCGCACGCCGGGCTCCGGTCCGAAGCGGCCGCGGAACACCTCGTTCATCGCCTTGTAGTCGGCGAGGTCGTTCAAATAGACGTTGACCTTGAGGACCTTCTCCATCGACGAGCCTGCGGCCTCCAGCTTCTTCTGTATCTCGTCCAAAACGTGCTTCGTGTGGGCGGTGATATCGCCCTCGAAGTGCGCGCCGATACCGGAAATGAAGAGGAGGTTGCCGTACGAGACGACCGGGCTGAACAACGGCGTCTCGTCAGGCGGCTTGCCGTCGTTCCAGTGGACCTTCTTCACCGGCTTGTCCGTCCCCTGCGCCTGAACGGCAACGGGCGCTGCCACCGCGGCCGCGACAGCGACCGCCGGCGCCTTCCTCATGAACCCTCTCCGATTCGACTTGGCCACCTTTACCTCCTGGCGGGGTTGAGCGCATCCCAGCGGGCATCGCCGGTTTGCCCGTAATCGGCAGGCAGGCTGTCCCAATCTTCGCGGGACAGACCATTGAGATCGTAAACCACCTTGCCGTCCTTGATCGTGAGCTCGTTGACGAGGCGCTGCTTCCCGCGAAGCCGTGCGCCGTACATGTCAACGAACCCGAAATCACCCGACTCGAGGCGCAGCACGGTCACGTCCGCGATTGCGCCGACCGACAGGTGGCCGAGCGCCTCCTGCTTGAGCGCGCGTGCCGCGTTCCAGGTGCCGCGCGCGACCACCTCGTCTACCGACATCCCCATCGCCAGGAACTTGCTCATCACGTTGAGCTGGTCTTTCATGCCTTCGTTCATGCTGCCGATGTGAAGGTCGGTCGAGATGGTGTCCGGAAGGAACTGCTCCTTCATCGCCGGCACCGCGATGCGCCAGAGAAAGCTGCCGCCGCCGTGCCCTACGTCGAAGAGCACGCCGCGCTTGCGTCCCTGCCACATGCCCGGATTGACCTTGCCGGAGGGATCCCGCTCGCCGCGTAGGCCCGAGTACATGTGCGTGTAGATATCACCCGGCCGGAGCTTCTTGGTCACGAGCTCCGCCAGCGGGCGCTCCGGCTTGTTCTCGCCGAAGTCCACCATGACGGGCACCTTGGCGAGCGTGCCTGCCTCGACCGCGCGCTCGACCGGCGCCCATTCAGGACCCGCGTAGTGCGCAGTCTTGATGCCGACGATGGTCTCCGGATACTTGCGCGCCATCGCGGCGGTCGGCTCGGCCTCCATGTCGTCGAGGTTCTGCTCGAACTTCTCGCCGCGCATGCCGTTGCCCACGATGTTCAGAAACGCGAGGACCCGGGTCTGAGCGCGATCGATGATCCGCTCCTTGAAGTCCTCGAAGTTGCGCCAGCCGGCGCAGCCGGCGTCCGCCACCGTCGTCACGCCCACGCGAAACGTGAAGCCGTCCGGATAGACGCTGTTGTCGCCGGCATAGGAGCGGCGCTCGCCGGTGCCCGCGTAGACGTGCGTGTGGATGTCGATGAGGCCGGGCGACACGTAGAGGCCGGAGACGTCGACGGTCTCGAGCGCCTCGTCCGGACGGATCCCCTCCGCGACGGCGGCCACCTTGCCGTCGCGCATGGCGACGTCGCGAACGGCGTTGATCGCGTTCCGCGCATCGATGACGTGACCGCCCTTGAGGAGCAGGTCGTACTTCGTCTCGGCTTGAGTCGCGCCGCCCGGCGCCTGGGCGGCGGTCGGTGCTGGGCGGGATATCTGACTCACCACCGCAAGAGCCAACAGCAGCAGCGGGGCTGCGCCCCAGATTCTTGCTGACAACCTCACCCCCTTCTCTCGTTGAGTCGCCGCTTGGCGGTCCACTTGGCATCCAGGTACTCGCCCATGTCGAGCGTGCCTCCCATCTCGTCTCCCGTCACGCTCCCCGAGAACGTGAAGTTGAGCGAGTCGCCGTGCTGCTCGGTGTACCTGCTTCGGAGCTCGACGGCGTCGCCATCGATCGTGCCGGAGAGATCGCGGGAGACGAACTCGCCTTGGTGGGCGCCGCTGATCTCCCTTCCCCGCTGGGTCACGTGCAGCATGTGGGTCGACCGGCCGGCCGCGAACTCGATCTGCACCTCCCACACGCCGCTGAGGTCCGCCGCGGGTGTCGCGGGCGGCTTACTCTCTTCGCGCTTCGGATTCGACAGCAGGTCGTGCAGGCGATCGGCCACGATCCGTTCGTCGCCGTCCGCCATCATGTACGGCGTGACCATGACGCCGGTCAGCGAAGGATCGTCGTCGCCGCGAGAGACGTGCAGGGTAATCCGCGGCTCCCCGTCCAAGAGCGCGCCGGCGGCCCCTTCACCCGACATGCCGAGCTGCTCCTGCTTCCAGAGCACCTTCACCGAGGGCGTGCGATTCGACAGCCCTTCCGGCTGGACGATGGCCGTCGTCACACCGTCGATGGTCGACACGCGGCTGGCAATGTGCTCGAGCCAGGAGGTCCATCGCGTCCACTCCGCGTCGTGGTCCCGCTTCACCCACATCTCCACGGCCATCAACATGCCAATCGCCTCTTCCTTCCCGACCTTCAGGCCGCGCGCGAAGCCGTGATGGGGCGCGCTGTGGACCCACGCCGCGCGCACGAGATCCTTGCGGCCGAGCAGCAGACCGCCGGTCTGCGGTCCGCGCAGACATTTGCCGCCGCTGTAGGCAACGAGCGTCGCGCCATTCTGCAAGTGGACGTTTGGAACGGTGAGGATCTCGGCGGCCGCGTCCACGAGAATCGGCACGTGGCGTTGACGTGCCAGCGACGCGATCGCCGCGAGGTGGAGCGGGCTCTCGTCGGCCCTCGGGCCCGCCAGCACGTACACCATGGCCGTCCGCGGCCCCATCGCCGCGTCGAGCTCGGCGGGCGTGGACACCTCGAGCACGCGCGCACCCACGGCGCGCACCGCCGCGTCGTACACGTTGCGCGAGTGGGTCGGGATGATCACCTCGTCTTTCGGAAAGC
>JBOGIN010000599.1:0-2254 GCA_050742275.1 Vicinamibacteraceae bacterium | reverse complement strand
CGGCGAGCCGAGCGCATCCGCCGCTGCTGCCCTCCATGTTTCCGAACCTCCGCCTTCGCGCTCCGCGCTTCGGCGGCCAAGTCGGCAGGCGAGCGGCGAGCCGGCACAGGACGTCTCGGCGCCTCGCGCGAGCGGATCGGCTGCGGCGTTCTTCCGCGTGGTCTGGCAAGTCTTACGGAAGGACCTGGTCATCGAGACACGCAGTCGCGAGGTCTTGGCGACCACTGTGTTCTTCGCCGGGGCATGCGTTCTCGTCTTCTCGCTCGGCTTCGTAGACGAGGGACGTCCGCTACGAGGGGCGGTCGGCGCCATACTCTGGATTGCAATCGCGTTTTCCGGCACGCTGGCGCTCGGCCGGGTTTTCGAGCGGGAGCGGGCCAATGCCACCCTGCAGGGCCTCCTGCTCGCGCCGGTCTCGCGTGCGGCAATCTATCTTGGGAAGCTCGGCGGCGTCCTCGCGCTCATGACGGCGGTGGAGGTCGTGGTCCTCGTGCTCGTCGGGCTGTTCTTCCAGGTGCAGGCCGTGCCGGAGCCGTGGCTGCTTGCCGGGCTCCTCGTGGCCGGCACGCTTGGGTTTGCCGCCGTCGGCGCGCTCTTTGCGGCCATGCTCACACGAGCCAGGAGCCGTGAGGTCCTCTTGCCGATCCTCTTGTATCCCATGACGGTGCCCGTGCTGATTGCCGGCGTGCGCGGGACGTTGTCCATTGTCGATCCGTCGCGCGGCGACGCCATGGCTGTGACCTGGCTTGCCATGCTGATATTCTTCGACACGGTATTCGTGACGCTCGCCCTGTGGACCTTCGACGCCGTCATGACGGAATAGACCGGGCGTTCGGTGGCGCTCGAGGCTGCCGGGTGGACGAAGCCTCTTGGAGGGGATTGCGGTGCTGAATCGGATCGCGGTGCCGGCGCTCGCCGTTGCGGTTGTGATGTTCGTGCTCGCGCCGTTCTTCATAGCGCGTGCGCCCTATGAGTCCACCATGGGGCTCGTTCAGAAGATCTTCTACTTTCACTTGCCTTCCTGGATTGCGATGTTTCTCGCGACATTCGTGTGCGGCATCGCAAGCGTTCGCTTTCTGTGGACGCGCCGCCAATCCGCGGATCACGTGGCGAACGCCGCGGCGGAGCTCGTCCTGCTGTTCGGCGCGATCGGGCTCCTGACCGGGCCGATGTGGGCGCGCAAGGCATGGGGCGTCTGGTGGGTCTGGGATGCCAAGCTCACGTCGGCGCTCGTGCTCTGGATGATCTTCGCGGCCTACGTGTTGTTGCGCCGGTTTGGTGGCCCCGGATCGGAGCGATTGGGCGCGGTTGTGGCGCTCTTCGGGATGGCCAACGTGCCCTTCGTCTACTGGTCGGCCAATCTCTGGCGCACGTTGCACCCGAAGACAACGGTGGTGCCATCGCTCGTGCCGGGGATGATGGGGCCGCTCTGGTGGTGCGCGGGCGCGTTTCTCGCCCTGTTCGTTGCTCTGCTTGCGACGCGGGTGCGCATCGCACGGCAGGAGGCGCTCCTGGAGGACGTCTATCGCGCCCGCGAAGCGTGACAGCCGGCGGGGCGAAAGCCCCGCCCTACGACGATCGGCATTTGCCGTAGGGCGGCCCTTTAGGGCCGCCGGAAGGCCTGCGCTCTGTACGACGTCGTTCATATGGGCGATGGTGGAGGAATGACGATGCGATCGGTGATGCGCCGCTGGCGCCTGGGTTTCGTGGCGGTTCCCGCCTTGGCGGCTTTGTTGATGCCACAACCGGCCATGGGCCTCGAGAGCTCCGCGGCCGCCATGCCGCGCGCCGCGGTCAGCGGCGCGAGTCTCGAGCGGCCCGAGCAGCCGCCAGCGCAGGACGAGTTCGTTCCCGTCAGCGAGCTGCCGCGGGAGGAGCAGTTGCCGGCCGCGCCGTTTCTCATCGCCGCGTACGCCATTGCCTGGCTCGTGGTCATTGTCTACGTCTGGCGTCTCTGGCGACGCCTGAGCCGTGTCGAGCGGGAGCTTCGCGAGGCGCTGCGGGCGAAGTAGGGCGGGGCAAGACGGCAAGGTGACGAGGCGATGCCTGAATTCAGCAACATGACCGCCGGTCACTTCATCTTCATCCCGGCGGTGCTCCTCGTTGGCATCGTGATTGGTTGGATCCTCGGCTCGCGGGCGGCGGCTGATCACTACCGCGCCGAGCTCCGCCGCCGCGAGGAGCGCTTGGGTCAGGTGCGAGGTGACCGGCGCTGATTCAATGGCTGCGTTGATGATGGGTGCCGGAGTCGTTT
>JBOGIN010000598.1:0-2257 GCA_050742275.1 Vicinamibacteraceae bacterium | reverse complement strand
GCAGCGTGCAGGCGTCAGCGAGGTCACGCTCTTCCGGCACTTCGGCTCGAAAGAAAGCCTCATCCAAGAGGCCATGCGCTGCGGCAAGCAGGACCTGGCAACGAGCGCGCTGCCCGACGAGCCACTGGATCCGGTCGAAGAGCTGGTGGCTTGGAGCCAGGTGCACTACGACCACATCGTCCAGTGCCGATCGTTCATACGCCGGACGATCGGCGAGCACGAAGAGCACCCGGAGGTTGGCCACATGGCGACCCGCGGCTCCATCGAGACCGCACGGACGCTGGCAGCCTATTTCCAAAAGCTGCAGCAGTCCGGGCGTGCGTCGGCGGATCTGGATCCGTGGGTCGCCGTCAACGTCTTGGCAGGCGCGCTGTTTCTCGACGCCATCTCGCGCGACGTCATGCCAGAGCGCTTTCCGTATCCGCAAAACGACGCGCCACGCCACTACGCGATGATGGTGCTTCGCGTGCTGGGCGTGAACGTGCCCGCCTAAGGGCCGCCCGACCGGCGCAGCTGACCGAGTGTCATCCGCCGCTCGCCGATTCATCGGAACCGGGTTCAGACGGTCACCGTAGGCTGCTTTGGTGTCCGATTCTTGGAGACAGACAGGCACATGGTCCACCCACAGAGAATGCCACAGAGAATGCCACATCGAATGATTGCGTTCGAGGTGAGCGAAATCAGCGAACACGGCACCCACCCCAGGGCGTCCGCTGCGCTGGGGGCCCCAGGAATGCGGCATCCGGCGTGTGTGATTGTGGCCACACTTGCGCTCGTGATTGGCGCTCTGCCGCGAATTGGCTGGGCGCAGTCCGCATCGCGGCCCGCGGTCTCGTGGCTGAAGGGCGCACCCATCCTCGCGTCGGGGGCGTCAGGAGCAGCGGCGCCACAAGAGAGCGCCGTGCAGCGACTGACGTTGGACGAGGCGCTGGCGCTCGCCGGCAAGACGAGCGAGCAGATGGGCATTGCCCGCGCCGGCGCCGCCCGCGCCGCTGGCGCCGAGGAGCGTGCCAGGAGCGAGCTGTTTCCGCAGCTCAACGCCTCCCTGGCGTACGACCGGACGCTCGACTCCGAGTTCAGCGGCGTCTTCGATCAGACCGTGACACCCTGTACGCCGCTCAACGTGGACTCGTCAGCGCCGCTCGGCAACCGCGTTGGAGAGATCGAGCGCGCCTTGCAGGAGTGCCCGCCGTCGCCTGACATCTTTGGCGGTGGGGGCGAAGAGATCCCGTTCGGCCAGGAGAATGCCTGGCGGTTCAACCTGTCGTTCAGCCAAGCGCTCTATACGGGCGGCCGCTTGTCGGCGCAGACGGCAAACGCCGCCGCGCTGCGACGCGCAGCCTCCATCGATGTCAACACCACGCGCGCCCAGGTGGAGCTCGACGTCGCGACCGCCTTCTTCGATGCCGCGCTGAGCGACCGGCTCGCGGCCATCGCGGAAGCCGCGCTCGCGCAGGCGGAGGCCACCCTCAAAGACGTCGAGCTGGCGTTCAAGGTAGGCAACCAATCGGAGTTCGAAGTCCTGCGCGCGCGTGTCACCCGCGACAGCCAGCGCCCCATCGTGATTCGCCAGACCTCGCAGCGGGAGATCGCCTACCTGCGGCTGAAGCAGTTGCTCGACCTTCCGCTCAGCCAGCCTCTCGAGCTGGAGGTGGATCTCGATTCGGTGAGTGGCCCCCCGGCGCAGCGATTCGCGAACGCGCTCGCGCAGCGTGAGGCTGAGATCACCGAGGTCGAGCGGACGGTCGTCCGGCAGGCGGCAACGCAGGTGGTCGCCAGCGATGCCAGCGTTCGTGCGGCGCGTGCCGAGCGGATGCCCACCTTGAGCCTCACGTCGGTCTACAGCCCGGTGGCGTACCAGGGGCTTCCGACCTTCGGGGATTTTCGTCCGAACTGGAATGTCGGCATGGCGGTGTCCGTCCCGGTGCTCACCGGGGGCCGTCTGCGCGCCGGCGAGACAACCGCGCGCGCAGACCTCGCGGAGAACCAGGCGCGGCTTCGTCAGGTCCGTGAGCTCGCCACCCTGGACACGCGCAGCGCGTACGAGGATTATCGTGCCGCGCAAGCGACCTGGCAGGCGAGCGCCGGAACCGTGGAGCAAGCCGAGCGTGCGTACCAGATCGCCGAGCTGCGCTACAAGGAAGGCTTGTCGACGCAGCTCGAGCTCTCCGACGCGCGGCTGCAGCTCGAACAAGCAGGGGCGAATCGGGCCCAAGCGGCTCGCGATCTGCAAGTCGCGCGGACGCGTCTCGCGGTG
>JBOGIN010000597.1:0-4194 GCA_050742275.1 Vicinamibacteraceae bacterium | reverse complement strand
CGGTGTGCCCGTCTGCCAGATGGCAATGGTGTTCAACTGCCAGCCACCGAGGACCTGCTGGACGAAGACCTGCTCGCTGCGAACGGGCAGCTCCCAGATGGCGTTCACGGCGAGCCGGTGCCGGACGTCGAAGTCTGCAGGGCCGTTCTCGAGATCGGCGCGGCGCACGTCAACGGCGCTGCCGACCGTATCCGTCACCTTGCCCAACGTGTACGCGCCTTGAACGGCGAACCCGTCGCCGTAGCGGCGGCTCACTTGCAGCGCCAGGCCGTGGTAGCGGGAGGAGCCGCGGCTCTCGGCGAGATCGATGTCGCCAAAGCTTGGATTGAGCCGGTCCAGTTGGCCGTCGAGCAGATCACCGGCGAAGCGGTTGTAGTTCTGACGCACGATCAGATCCCGTCCCGCGGATCCGATGTAGTTGCCTTCGGCGACGAGCCCCCACGGGAACGCCCGCTGCACGCCGACGAACCAGTTGTAGGCGTAGGGTGTAATGACCTCTGGGTCGAGCACGGTCAGCGTCACCCGCGCGTCTCGGATGCCGCCGTTCTCGTCCACGCCTGCGCCCAGCGCCGGGTTCTCCGGATAATCGGGCCCTGTCGTATACAGGATCGGGGCGGTATCGAAGATCGTGTTGGTGGCTTGGGCGTAGTATGGGGGGTTCGCCGACTCGGCGGTCCACACGGTGTTGTTGATCCGGTTGTACGAGACGCCGCCGCCGCCGCGCAGGACGGTCGTGGCGTCGCCTGTCACGTCCCAGCTCAACCCGAGCCGCGGGGCGAGATTGTTCCAGTCCGTCTCATAAAGATGATCGACCGCGGCCGCGCGAGCGCCTGCCATCTGTGCCTGCCGCGTCGCGCCCTCGCCGAGCACGACGTTGTTGAACGGCCGTTCGGCGAGTGTCGGGCTCCCGAAGTTCTCGTAGCGCAGCCCGAGGTTGGCCGTCAGGTTACGCCCGATCTTCCAGTTGTCCTGAACGAACAGCGAGAACTCCTTCATGAGGTAGAGGTTCTCTCGCGTCGTCGACAGCCCCGTGGCTGGATCCACCGCCCGCGTCTCCGAGAACGGCTCGTCATCTGCGAAGTCCAGGATGCTGGAAAACGAGTAGCTGGGCCGCTCGTAGTGGTGGAAGTCTTGATATTGCCTGGTGATCGTCCACTCGCCGCCCACCCTCACGCTGTGCGTGCCCCGGTTCATCGTGAGCGTGTCCTTCATCTGGAAGTAGTTTTGCGTGAAGGCGATCGGGTGCCAGTTGTCCACACCGAACCCGGCAGAGCCACTCAGCTCGTCGATCTCGACGGTCGGCACCTGCGGCGTCGGGTCGTCGGTGGAGCCGTGCATCCGCACGTATCCGAAGCTCAGCTCGTTGAGCGTCTGGTCCGAGAAGATATGGGTATGACCGACGGTGAGCAGCTGGTTCCGGTACGGATACGGGTGGTCGAAATCTGAGCGGACGTAAGTGAACGGTGTCGAGATGTTGGAGAGGTAGTAGGTAGTTCGCAGTCGGCTGTTCCCACCGCGAAACATCCAGTCGAAGCGTCCGTTGAACTGATCGCCCTCGCGTCGATCGGGGAGCGCCGCCGTGATGGCGCCCACGTCTGGGATGCCGTCGGGGGGACCGATCTCGTTGGCGCCCGGCGCCGGACTGCCGAGATCGAGCAGGCCGCTCGTGGGGTACTCGGGCGGCGCGTAGCGCTGCAGCAGATCGGCAGCAATCGAGTTGGGGCGCGTCTGCACGACGAAGTCGCGGAACTGCTGCGTTTCGACGGTGTACAGGGCGCCGCTGGCGGTCAGCTCGCGCACGCCTTCATACGAGAAGAAGAAGAACGTCCGGTCGCGGCGAATCGGCCCACCGAGGCTCGCGCCGAAGGTGTTTCGCTCGAAGTCCGGCTTCTCGTCCTCGAAGATCCCCTTGGCCCGCAGCGTCTCGTTCCGGTGGAACTCGAAGACCGAGCCACGCAATGTGTTGGTGCCACCCTTCGTGATGATGTCTATCGACGCGCCGGCGTTGCGCCCTCGCTCCGCCGAGGGGTTGTTGGTGGTGACCCGGAACTCCTGCACGGCCTCCACGTTGGGCACGAGCAGCACCGTCCCGGCGTGCGGCGCGCCATTGATACTCATGCCGTCGACCGTCGCGCTGTTGGCCCCCGATGAGAGACCGCTGGCATTGCCGCCAATGCTCTGCTCCGGCTCGAGGAAGTCCGCCCGGCCGGGAATGCCCGTCATGCCCGGCTGCAGCGCGGCCAGCGAGAGCGGATTGCGGCCGACGAGCGGCAGATCGGATACCTTCTTCTGCTCGACGACGGCCGAGACGTCCGCTTTCTCGGTTTGGATGTCCGCGGTCACGCCGACGACTTCGACGTTCTCGGTCACCGCTCCCGGCTTCAGGACGAAGGCAATCCCCACCGTTGCCCCAACCTGCAAGGTCACGTCCTCACGCACGGACGTGCTGAAGCCGGCGAGCTCGGCCGCCACGCGATACCGTCCCGGATCCAAGCTCGCCACGCGGTAGACGCCGGCGTTGTTCGACACAACGGTACGGGCAATGCCGGTATTCATGTTCGTGACCGCCACCGAGACGCCCGGCAGCACGGCGCCGGTTTCGTCCGTGGTGGTGCCTTGCACTGCCGCGAGCTGCTGCTGTGCGAGCGCAGGCGGTGCGCACAGGAAGCCAGCCAGCAGACAGGCGGGAAGCGTCAACGGGCGACGAACGCAGTGGGCCATGGCACTTCTCCTGAGATCGAAATCGGAACGACGGTTCCCCTTCTAGACCTTCAGGTTCAGCGGCTCACCGGTGAAGGTCACGGAGCGCGTTTCCTTCTGACCGGCGAGCCGCACCTCAATCGGCCGCTTCTCCGGCGGCCTCATACGCGATCCGTCGGCCAGTCGCAGCGTGAGCGTCCGGGCGGCGTCTCGCCACGTCATCTCGATTCCCATCCAGTCGCCCTTGCGGTACCCGAACGTCTTGCCATCGTCCTCATAGAGCGCCGCGCTGCCGTCGGCGCCCGGATATACGGTGAGCGTCAGTGGTCCGTCGACGGGCTCGTCCGTGTACTGCTTGACGGGACCGAGCGGCAGGATGGCGCCCGCACGAACGTAGAGCGGCATGGTCGCGAGGTCCACGGGTCGGTCGATCTCCCGTCCGCCTTCGACCTGGTCTTCCGTCCAGAAGTCGAGCCAGACGCCGCGCGGCAAGTAGAGACGCCGAGAGGTCGCGCCCTTGTCGGTCACCGGCGCCACGAGGATGTCGCGTCCCCACAAGTACTCATCTCCGCGCGCGACCGCCGCGGCATCGTCCGGGTAGTGGAGCCAGAGCGCCCGCACAACGGGAAGCCCCGTCCGACACCCTTCGCGCACGGCGGTGTACAGATACGGCATCAGCCGATACCGCAGCTCCAGGTACTTGCGGCAGATGGGCTCGACTTCTGCATTGTTCAACTCGCTCGGATCCGGGTCGGCCGCCTCGCCGTAGCGCTTGATCTCGCTCGGCCCCAACTTGCCCGTGTTCCATCCCCACGGGAGCCGCAGGTGCCAGGTCCGGCCGTGCGCGCGGAACAGCGGGCAGAACGCGCCAAACTGAAACCAGCGCACGTGCAGCTCGCCGGTGTACTCGTTCGTGGGGACGAAGCCACCGATGTCCGTGCCCCAGAGTGGAATGCCGCTCAAGCCGGTGTTGACGGCGACCGGCACGTGCGTGCGCAGCGTCTCCCATGTCGAGTACACGTCGCCAGACCAGAGGAACGCTCCGTATCGCTGCATACCGGCGTAGCCGTTGCGATGCAAGGCGAAGGGCCGCTCGTCGGGGCGCCAGAGCTGCGACCCTTCCCAGTACATGCGGATACGGTTCAGGCGCGACGCGGCGTCGAGCCCATCACCCTGATCCGGCCACCAGCCATCGACGCCGAGATCGAAGACCGGCTTGTGATACGGCCAGTAGCAGGGCACGCTGCGGTCGTCGGGCCATTCATCGTCCGGCGTCCGACCGCTGGGAACGGCGTTCTCTGGATCACACGGCTCGTCGACGGCTCCTGTGAGATGCCGCCCTTCGATCACGACGTGCAGCACGACGCGAAAGTGCTTGGCGTGCAGCTCGTCGATCGCCGCTTTTGGATCCGGAAAGTTTCCCTCGTGCCAGGCGAACTCGCCGTTGCGTGTGTTCCAGCCCGACGGGGCGAACTCGGTCCCGAGATAGATGAG
>JBOGIN010000596.1:0-2519 GCA_050742275.1 Vicinamibacteraceae bacterium | reverse complement strand
CTTATTGGGTTCGCTTTCCTGAGCTCTGTGGCCAATTCCGGCCTCCGCCCTCACAAAGCACATCAAGGAGGGCTTCATGGGCCCATTCGATTCCCGCAACGACCGGACCGGCCAATCGTCTAGTACGAGTCTCGAGAACGTTCCGGTCGCTTGTCCGGTATGCCAGTCTTCGTTGATTACCACGATCACGAAGAGCCCCGACATCAACAGCTATTGGCGTTGTAAGAGCTGTGGCGAGATCTGGAACATGTCCCGCCGCAACCGCGCACCCACCGGAGCCGATCGGTGGCGGTAACGGACGCGCCACTGACGCAGCGGCTCCATGAGCTCATTGAGGCGCTAGACCGTCGAGTGCCCCGCGTCGGCCACGCGGGCGAGATCTCGATCGCGCGCGATGCTGCGGCGCTCAGGGCAGAGGCAGTGGATCGCCTCGCCGAGCTCGCCGATCAAAACACCGCGAAGCTGTGGTGACAGCGGATCGCTCCGGCCAAGCTACAGGGAACCAGCCAGAATGAGCAGCACGCCACCTCCAGCGGTCTCTGGGGGAACTTGCGTACCCCTTTCCGATCTCGCTGACGTCGTGCTTCGACGGTGGCAGCAAGCCCGAGCCCTGGCAGATCAGCCGCGCTGATGCCAGCCGATGGCAGCTGCCGAGATATCGAACGCGCGCGTGCTCGAGCACGATCTCGGACCATTGTTCATCTGCCGTGATTCGGGACGCCCTTGTCATGTTCGTCGCGGGATTCGTCATCCACGTTCCGCTGAAGCCTGGAATGGGTTTCAACTTCGGAGTCGCATTCTTTCCGTTCTACGCCGCGATCCTTGCCGGTCTCACCTTCGGCGCGCTTGTATTCGCACGTGGCATCTGGCGTCTCCTTGCACGGTCGGTCTTGTGAGTGTTCAGCACCGACAAACAAATGGCCTTGCCATGGAGTAAATTCAAAGCATGAACGTGGCAACCGGGCGAGTCACAGCCGGCAAGGTGATCCTTGAGGGCGAGCCTCTGAGCGAGGGATCGGTGGTCACGGTCTTGGCTCAGGAAGATGATGAAGCATTTGACGTGACGCCGGAGGAGATCAAGAACAGCGCGCAGGAGTCAATCGGCCCGGGATTCTCCGAGCAGCCATGACTCAACTCGCAGCGTCGAGCCGACAAGCTAGCGATCTCATACTGCTCGACGCGGATCCGACAATCGACATTCCGCATGTGACGGCGATTCGCACCGTCGTGTGCAACGCTCTCCTGTTCGAACCCGCCGAGCTCGATCGCCTTCTCGTCTCCGTGGAACGTGCTGACAACCCGACAGGGGCTAGTCGTAACTGACCCCCAGCTCCTTCGCCAGGGTCGCCAGCGCCGGGTCAGTCGTCCACAGGTTGAGTTGCCCCACAAGTGCCGACGCCAGTAAATGCACATCGATCCACCCGATGCCTCGACCGTGCAGCTTCCGATCACGCACGAATGCGACGACATCAGAATGGGGGACAACCTGGGCTTGGTCCATACACTCGTAGTTGGCCAGCAGCTCCTTGCGCCCGCCCTTATCTCCGATGAGGAGCTCACCGTATACGAAATCGTGGCCGCTCACTTCATCGCGGCTCAAGAGGCGATCCAGCTCAACCGCGTAGGGTGCTCGGTTCGATAGGAATCGGATCCAGACGGACGTGTCGACCAAAACGCTCATGCCGCGGAATGCCTCGCCGACGAGGGGCGTTCACGTCGTCGCGGAATCTCGCGAGCGTGTGGCTCCGCGCCGCGGAGAGCGCGAAGACGCTCGTAGGCGGCGCGACGGACCAATGCCTCAAGACCGAGTCGAACCGTCTCGGTGTCCGTCTTGGCGCCCGAAGCCGATTTGGCGTCTTGCAATAGGCGCTCGTCGACGTGCAGGGTCTTCTTCATACATCTGATTCTACCATATGTGTATGGCAGCAGTGTCCAGTGGCTTGCCTGCCCGCTGGGAGCCAGCGCATCTTGCCGCATGCGGTTGTTGGTTACTCTTCTCGCAGTACCGTGATGGGGTCGGTACGCGCCGCGCTTCGCGCCGGTAGATAGGCCGAGGCGACCGTGGTCAGCATCAGTGTCATCAATGCGGCACCGATGCTCACTGGATCTCTTGCGCTCAGGCCGAACAGCATGGACGACACAAAGCGAGTGACGACTAGAGCTAATGGAACGCCAATGGTCACTCCAAGGGCAACCCACGTCAGCGACTCCTTCAAAAACATCCTTTCGATCGTCCCCGGTTGAGCGCCGAGAGCAATCCTCAACCCAATCTCTCGCCGCCGTCGCGCGATGTTGTAGGAGAGAACGCCATAGAGTCCGATGGCAGCGATCAGCAGCGCGAGTAGGCCAAACGCGGTGGATACTTCGGCAACAAGTCGCTCGATGACGAGCGTCCGATCAACAATCTCGCGGAACGGGACCACGTTGCTCAGCACGATCTGCTCGTCCACGGATTGAGCAGCGCGAAGCAAGTCTCGGGACACCGACTCCGCGGCGCCCGAGGTCCGAAGGGCGAGCCG
>JBOGIN010000595.1:0-8428 GCA_050742275.1 Vicinamibacteraceae bacterium | reverse complement strand
CCCGTGCCCTGGCGAGAAGCGCCTGCTTTTCCTTGTCGCGTGCCGGTCGCTGTGCGAGATCCTGCTCGCGATCGAAGTAGATCTGTCCGTCGATGTAAACCTTCTGTGCCACGGCGTAGACGCTGAGCGGATGGTTCTTCCAGAGGACCAGGTCAGCGTCCTTCCCCTCGTCTATCGAACCCACGCGCTGGTCGATGCGAAGCTGGCGAGCCGGATTGAGCGTCACGAGCTGGAGCGCCTGCTCCTCCGTGAGACCGCCGTACTTCATCGCCTTGGCTGCTTCCTGGTTGAGATGGCGGACCTCTTCGCCGCTGTCGGAGTTGATCGAGACAACGACGCCGCGCTCGGTCATCAGTGCCGCGTTGTACGGAATGGCATCGAAGGCCTCGACCTTGTAGGCCCACCAGTCGGAGAACGTGGACGCGCCGGCGCCGTGGGCGGCGATCTCATCGGCGACCTTGTACCCCTCCAGCACGTGCTGGAACGTGGCAATCTTGAAGCCGAGCTCCTCGGCAACCCGCATCAATTGCAGGATCTCGTCGCCACGGTACGAGTGGGCATGCACCAGCCGCTTGCCCTCGAGCACCTCGACGAGCGCCTCCAGCTTGAGGTCCCGGGCAGGCGGCACTCCCGATCGGCCGCCGGCCTCGTAGCGGCGCCACTTGGCTTGGTACGCCGCGGCGTCGGTGAACGCCTGACGGATGACGTCAACCACGCCCATGCGCGTGGCCGGATAGCGCCGCTCGACGCCGGGACGCGCGGAGGAGTTGGACCGCTTTGGATTCTCGCCCAGTGCGAACTTGATGCCCGGCGGCGCCCCGTCGAAGCGCAGATCGCCTGCATTCTTGCCCCAACGTAGCTTGATGACCGCGTTTCGGCCGCCAATGGCGTTCGCGCTCCCGTGCAGGACGTTGGCCGTCGTCACGCCGCCCGCCACCGCGCGGTAGAGATCGATGTCCGTCGGATCGAGGACATCGTCAGTGCCGACCATCGACGAGACGGAAATGCTGCCCTCGTTGACGCCTCCCTCGACGGCCATGTGCGAGTGGCAGTCGATGATGCCGGGCGTCACGAACAGCCCAGACGCGTCGACGATGGTCGCCGTGCCGGGAGCGTCGACGGTGGGGCCAACCGCGGCAATCTTGCCGTCCTGAATGAGAATCGATCCCCGTTCGATCTTCCCGTGGCTGGCGGTGAGGATGGTCGCGTCGCGAATGAGGACGACATTGCTCGCATCCTGGGCCCACGACGCCTGCCGGGCGGCGGCCCAGGCCAGCATCACGGCCGTGACCGTCAGGACTCGACGTGTCTTCTCCCGTGTCATCACCGCCCTCCTTCGACGTCGCGACCTGTCTGGCTCGTCGTCGGCTTGTCGTCCGGCTTGGCGGGCGGTTCGACCGGCTCGAACTTTTGGCCGTCCACGAACACGAGCGCCACCTTACTCTTCTCGTCGAACAGCTCACCCTCGGTCACGAGCACGTTGGCAATCTTTCCCGTCTCCAAGCTGCCGAGGCGATCACCTAGGCCGAAGATGTCCGCCGCATCCTGCGTGAACGCGCGCAGCGCCGCCTCGCGCGTGAGGCCGGCATCCAAGGCACGCCGCACGTTCTTCAGCACCTCGGTCGGCGTCTCGAGCCCATCGGAGTAGAACGCGAACTTGACGCCCGCCTTCGTTAGCGCAGCCGGCGTGGACGGGGCGCGGTCGCGGAAGCGCAGGACGCGCAACGATACGTCCTCTTCCGGATCTGCATCCTTCGCCGACTCCGGCCACTTCAGGCTGACGAGAACCGGCACCTTGCGGGCGGCCACGACATCGGCGACGTCGTAGGCGCCGTGGGCGCCGTAAAGGGCCGCCTCCACTTCGAGCTCGCGCGCGAAGTCGAGCATGCGCAGGATCTGCGGGCGGCTGGTGGCTGGCAGCAGAACCGGCCGTCGCTCGGTGAGCGCCTCCGAGAGGGCGTCGACCGTGCGATCGTACTCAGGACGCGTCTGGCCGCGTGGCGTCTTCTCGTATGCCTGCTCGACGGCCATGCCGTGACGCGCATCCAGAACGGTCTGGCGCACGTACGCCAGCACGCCCATCAACGAGCTGGGGAAGCCGCCGGCGCGCTCCAGCGGCTCGAGCGAGACCGGTACCGCTACCGTTGAAGCCACGACCATCTCGCCAGGGCGCTCGCCGGCGAGGTTCACGAGCGACGCCTGGCCCGGAAAGATGCCCCGACTGGCCGCAACGATCGCGGCTGTGAAGCCAGCGGAGCGCCACTCGTCGATACGCTTGTCGTCTTTCTGGAGGCTGTCGGCCGCCAGCGCCCACGGCGTCGATCCCGGCCGGTCCTCCGGGCCGCGCGATGGCGGGCGGCGTGGCTGGCTGGCGCTGGAGGCGGATCTCGGTGTCCGTTCTTCGTCCGCCTCCGGCTCAGCGCGCTGCGCCTGGGGCAAGCCAATCGTCGTGAGCGCGTCGATCAGCCCTGGGTAAACCGTCAGGCCCGCACCGTCGATCACCTCGGCCTCTGGCGGGACGGTCACGCTCGCGCCCACGGCGGTGATCAGCCCCTCGCTGAGCACGATCGTGCCGCGCTCGATGACGGAGCCGGTTACCGGCACGATCCGGGCGTCGCGGATCGCGTAGTAAGGGGGTGGGGCGGCCGCCGGCCCCGCGACGAGCAGCCATACGCAGACAATGGGCAGCCACCAACGCACAACACCCACGGCAATTCTCCTCCAGGAGCGGCGCAACCTCAGTGGAGCTCGGGGGGCATCGAACGACCACGCCAAGGCGCCAAGCGGCCCCCGGATTGTACGTCGGTTTCGCTACGAGCGCACGAGGTCTGTGTTTACGCCCGCGTTGGACGGCTATGTGGCCCCCGTTGCGCGAACGTGTCCTCGTTGTGCGTCCGCATAGCGGTCCTAGGCGCGCGGAGCGCGCCAAAACCAGCACCGCTTACCAGCCGAGGGCTCTGCCGCACAGGCAAGCAGCGGGGTATCCAGGGCAGAGCCCTTGGCTGGTAAGATCCTTGGATGCTGCGGTTGGTCGAGCGGCTCTTCGGCGATGGTGAGATTTGCGAGCAGGGGATCCTGCTGGCGCGCGCCGGCTACATGCTTGCGGTGTATCGGGACTGGCAGCAGCAGGATGATGACCTCGTCGCCGGCGATTACGTCATCGAAGGGCACCTGATGGCGGATCCGGAGACGCTCGCTCGTCTGGTCGCGCCAATCACCCCGCGTGAGCTGCTGCTCGATGACGGCCGCCGCCTGCCGATCCTGATCGTGAGCGCCGACGGCGCGATCATGAACGTCGAAGGAGAGACGTTTCGGTGACCGTTGCCGCCGCGTCGGCAACCCCGCCTGCCTGAAACAGTCGATCGAAGTTCCCAGCAAAGATGAGCTCGCGCTCCGACTCGCCGACGCCGATCTCGTCGAGCGCAGCCACCTGGGCCTCGTATACGGCACGATGCCAGCCGCGGGGGAACCAGGATGAGTCGGTCCCGAACAGGATGCGGCGAGGCCCCATGACGAGCAACGCCTGCCGAAAGACGTCGGCGAGCGTCAGGCCGGGCCAGTACCTCATCCAAGAATTCGAGCTGGAGGTGTCGACATGCACGTTCGGGCAGACGTCGGCCAGCATGAGCAGCTCGCGAAGGAACCCAGCGCCGAAATGCGGCACGATGATGGGCAGCGTCGGATGTCGTGCCGCTAGACCCTGCAGCTCAAGGGGAGTGCCGTAGCGAGCTTCGAACACGCTCGGCAGACCAAGGCGCTTGCGAACGCCGAGCGTCAGCACGCCGCAATGCACGAACAGACAGCTTCCCGGGCGGCCGGCGAGAATGTCCGCCAGACACTCGACGGATTGATCGGTGAGCGTGTACTTGTGCATGGCTGGAAACAGGCAGACCATGCGGAGGCCCTTGGCGAACGCGTTGGCGACTGCCATCTCCGCGCCGCGCACGAGCGGATTGATCATGAAGGCGCCGACGAAGCGCGTTGGGTGGCGAGCGACGGCGGCGGCAACGGAGCTCTCGTCGTGCGGCACGCTTGCAATCAGCATCGCGCGTGAGGCGCCATTCGCGTCGAGCGTCCTGACCCAGCGGTCCGCGAGCATATCCACGCCATCCGGATGCTCCCAGCTCGCGGCATCCGTGACCCGCCGGCCGCGTTCCGGCTCGTCCCATCCCTTCAGCGTGGCGAGCGCGTCGAAGAAGCGTGGCGAAAAGAAGTGGCAATGAGAGTCGTTGACCCGCATGATTGGTTCCTCCACCCGCCAAACCGTGCCTGCTGTGTACCGCCTACCATAGCATCACGGGCCGCCACTTGTGGAGTGTCGTCGTACCTGGCGCCGCCAGACGACGAGCAGCGCCACGGCCACGGCGGTGAGCCCAAGACCAAGCCCGATCCAGAGGCCTACCACACCCGCGCCCGCCTGGAAGCAGAGCACGTATCCGACCGGCAGGCCAACACCCCAGTGCGCGACGAGGTTGTAGACCAGCGGCGTGCGGGTATCGCCGAGGCCGCGGAGTGCGCCGGTCGCCGTCACCTGGATGCCATCGAAG
The DNA here is from genome assembly GCA_050742275.1 of Vicinamibacteraceae bacterium. Taxonomy (GTDB): domain Bacteria; phylum Acidobacteriota; class Vicinamibacteria; order Vicinamibacterales; family Vicinamibacteraceae; genus WHTT01. The sequence continues at coordinate 3,881 of JBOGIN010000595.1, read as the reverse complement.
ACCTGGTACAGCGCGTACACGCGCAGCAAGACGACCCCGGCGGCAACGACGGCTGCCTCGCTCGTGAAGAGCGACACCAGGAATCGGGGCACGCTGGCAAACAGGACCGAGCTCACGAGCAGAAACAGCACGACCAATGCGATCGCCGCCCAACCGCGGTGCGCCGCGCCCGAGAGATCACCACGGCCGAGCGCCTGGCCGACGCGAACCGCTGCCGCCGACGCCATGCCCAGCGGCACCATGAAGACCAGCGCCGCCAAGTTGAGGGCAATGTGATGCGCCGCCAGAGACGTGGGCGCGAGCTTGCCGGCCAGCACCGTAATGGCGGCGAAAACGCCGATCTCCAGCACGAGCTGGACGGCGGCAGGGAGGCCCAGGGCGACGAGCCGCTGCAGGCGGGCTAGATCGATGTGCCGCGGCGTCTGCCACAGGCCGCTCGGCGCCGCACGCTCCGCCCGCACGATTGCCACGCCGAGCACGGCCGCCATGTAAACGCGGGAGAGGAGAGTGGCCCAGGCGGAACCAGCCACTCCCATCGCTGGCAGGCCGAGGTGGCCGTAGATCAGCAGCCAGTTCACCACCACGTTGACGAGGTTTGCGGACACGAGCGCAAAGCCCACCGGCCGCGTCAGGGAGAGCCCTTGCAAATAGCGCCGGAACGCCGCGTACATGAGGAGCGGCAGCAGCCCCACGTCCAGAATGCGGAGGTACTCGGTCGCCATTGGCAGAACGTCGGGGTGGACCCTCATCCGCGCCAACAACACCGGCATCGTCCACCCAACCAGCGCGAGCGGGACGCTCACCAACACCGCGAGCACGACCCCGTGCAGAAGCCAACGATGGCATTCGTCCAGCCGACGCGCACCAAAGGCACGCGATACGACGGTGTCGAGGCCGAGCAGCAACCCCATCCCAAAGATGGCCACCGCCATGAAGGAATTGCTGCCGACTCCAACCGCACCAATAGCCGCCGGACCGAGCGGGCTCACCATCACCGTGTCGACGACGCTCATGGCCATCCAACCGATTTCGCCGGCAATCACCGGCCAGGCGAGATGAAGCGTGGGCCGAAGCTCGGCAACCAAACCGCTGCGCCAGGAGCGTTCGGATGGAGGAGCGTCAATGGCTCGGTCCACAATCGGCTCGGGAAACGACGACGACATCCGATGGATCATATCGCCTGAGTTTTGAGTTCGAGCTTCGAGTCATGAGTCTTGATCTCGAGCGCCCGGCTTCTTGGGCGGTCTCCCGAATCCTGAATCCTGAATCCCGTTTCCTGATTCCCGTTTCCCGTTTCCTGCATTACGCTTGGCGCCATGGAGATCCCCGAGTCGATGACCGTGGTGGGCATCCGCGAGCCGGGAGGGCCCGAGAGCCTGCAGCTCGAAACGCGACCCATTCCGGAGCCAGGACCATCCGAGATCCTCATTCGTGTGCAAGCGGCCGGCGTGAACCGGCCGGATATCTTGCAACGACAGGGGAGCTACCCGCCGCCGCCCGGCGCCTCCGACATCCTCGGCCTCGAAGTGGCCGGCAACGTGGTCAAATGCGGCTCCGGTGTGACGCGCTGGGTGCCAGGCGAGTCGGTGTGCGCGTTGCTTGCGGGTGGAGGTTACGCGGAGTATGCGGTGGCGCCCGAGCCTCAATGCCTGCCGCTGCCCGAAGGTCTGACCGCGCGTGAATCGGCGGCCCTGCCCGAGACCTTCTTCACCGTGTGGACGAACGTGTTCGATCGAGGCGACCTGAAAAAGGGTGAGACGTTGCTCGTCCACGGCGGCGCGAGCGGCATCGGAACCACCGCCATTCAGATGGGCGTCGCGTTCGGGGCCACCGTGTACGCCACGGCGGGCACGAAGGCCAAGTGCGACGCCTGTGTCGGACTGGGCGCGACGCGGGCGGTCAACTACCGTGAGGAAGACTTCCTGGAAGTCCTGCGCGCCGAAACGGCGGGGCGGGGCGTTGACGTCATCCTCGACATGGTCGGCGGCGACTACTTTCCGAGGAACATTGCGCTGCTGGCGGTCGACGGGCGTCTCGCGCAGATTGCCGTCCAGCGCGGCGCGATGGTCTCAGTCGATCTCGGCGACGCGATGCGACGGCGACTGACGATCACGGCAGCCCTGCTGCGAAACCGGACGGTCGCCCAGAAGGGCGCCATCGCGAAGGCATTGTTGCAACACGTGTGGCCGCATCTCGCGGCCGGGCGCATTCGACCGGTGATCCATGCGGCGTTCCCTCTTCGCGAGGCGGCGGCGGCGCATCGCCTGCTGGAGTCGGGGGAGCACATCGGCAAGATCGTCCTGGACGTGTAGAGCCCAACGATGCTGCTAGACTGGTCGAAACGGCCATGCATCGCATCCAACCGGCGCGGCTGCTGCCCGGGGCGGCGGCAGACCAGGTCGTCGCGGACCACGCGGGGACGCAGGCCCTGGCGGCGCCAGACGCCCTGGCTGGCCGTCGTGACCGCGTGATCCGCGGCCGGGCGTTGATCTTCTGGGATTCCGCTCGCCCCGGCATGAAGCGGGACGCCATCGATACCGACCAAATCACCCCTGCCGCCGACTGCGTCTCCGAAAGCCTCGACACACTCGACGAGCGCTGGAAGGCGGGCGCTTTCCGGCACATGATGCCGGACTTCAGGCAGCGTGTGCATGGCGGCGAGACGTTTCTCATTGCCGGCGATCGCTTCGCGATTGGCTCGTCGCGCGAGATGAGCCCAGCAGGATTGAAAGCCATTGCCGAGGAGGCCGGCCGCGAGCTCGTGGTCATCTGCGGCCGCCAGATGGGAGACATCTTCCGGCGGAACGCCCTCAACCTGGGGCTGCACGTCGTGGAGTGCCCCGACGCGGTTGCCGACGCGCACGATGGCGACGCCCTCGCCTTCGATCCTGCGACGCGTCAGGTCGTCAACGAGACTCAGGGACGGACGTACGAGCTTCCCCCCCTGGCGCCGAAGGAAGAAGAGATGCGGCGCGGCGGCGGTATCGTCGCGATCGGGCGACGCGAGCTCGCCCGCTCCATCCTGGAGACGCCATGCCTGGAGTGGCCCGACGAGACACGTGCGCGCCGCATGTCGACGACCGAGCAGATCATCTGGGCGCACCGAGTCGAACGCGGCGCCGACGTGGCGCCGGGTGCGACGCTGCGCGTGTACGCCGATCTGCTCCCCGCATCCGACGGCACGGCGCCGTTTGCCATCCACACGTTCAATCAGATCACCGGCGGCGCGACGATCGCACCGCGACAAGCCGCCATCGCCAACGACCACTTCGTGTTCACGGAGCGCGAGGCCGACGCCAAGCAGACGGCGATTGGCTTCGCGTTCGCCGAGCGACATGGACTTCGTCCGCCGTACTACGCGACGCCCGGCGATGGCATCTTTCACTTCTACTTTCCGGAGCAGGGGCTGATCTATCCAGGGCAGCTGGTCGCCGGGGCCGACTCGCACAGCCGGGCGTACGGCGCGTATGGCGCCGTTGGTCTCGGCGTCGGATCCACAACCCTCGGGTTCGGCTGGGCGACGGGCTACGTGTACATCACGCTGCCGCGTCAGCGCCGCGTGCGCCTGGTGGGCCGGCTGCAGCCGTGGGTCGGCGGCAAGGACATCGTGCTCGAGCTGTTGCGCCGCTGGGGCGCGCCGCAAGCGCAGGGGATGTCGGTGGAGCTCGTGGATGCGCTGTCGCAGTTGCCGATCGCGTACCGCAACACCATTGCAAACATGATGGCGGAGGCGGAAGCCTGGAACGGGATCTTCGCACCGGATTCCGTTACCCTGACGTGGTATCGCGACAAGGGCATGACCGAGCTGCCGTATCCAGCGCTCGTGCCGGGCGCCGATGCACGTTACGCGCTCGAGGACGAGCTCGACCTCACCGAGGTAC
>JBOGIN010000594.1:0-7668 GCA_050742275.1 Vicinamibacteraceae bacterium | reverse complement strand
TCACGGCACGCCGCACGAAGCGCCGCCGCTTGCAGGCGGGACACCAGAGCCGTCCTTGAAGGCGCTTCCAACCGGCCGGTATCCTGACGCGCTCACCGTGCGCGGACGCAGGCTGCCGTCGCTCGTGGCCGCATCCAACGCAGACGACGTCTGGGGGCCTACCGCTCATGACGACGTGGTCGCACACTTCGTTGATCTAGACATACCTAACTAGCTATGTCAATAGCCTCGTCGTCCTCCGCATCTCGCGCGCTCGGGCGTCTTGGCGTAGACTCGAAGCGGCACTCGCACGTGGAGACCGGTGAACCGGGAGCGTACGACTTCGATGACCGATCGGCGAGCTCGGGTAGCGGCGTTCGTGTTGGCCGGCGGCCTTGTCGCCGGCACCCTCGACATTCTGTACGCCTGGCTGTTCTGGATGTTGAAGGCGGGCGTCCCGATGCAGCGGATCCTGCAATCGGTCGCCAGCGGGCTCCTGGGCGACAGCAGCTTCGCTGGCGGCAGCGCGACCGCGGCATTGGGATTCGCGCTGCACTATCTGATCGCAACGACGATGTCCGTGACGTACTACTTGGTAGCGCGCCGTTGGTCCCTGCTCGTCCGACATCCGTCCCTGTGCGGTGCCGGTTACGGCCTCCTGCTCTACGGCATCATGAACTACATCGTTGTCCCACTCTCTGCCGCGGGTGCCGGCGCAACGGATCGGCTCTGGACCACGCTCACCATCGTGGTGCACATCGTCTTGATTGGAATCCCCATCGCGCTGGCTACGTCGCGTGCCTCTCGATTGACCCCCTCCTGAATACAATAGCGCTGTGCTGACCTGGCTGGCCCCATCACTCACAATGCATGAACGGCGGCCCGCGCTGAGGGCGCTCTCGAAGCCGGCGTCCCGGATCGCGAACGCGCTCCTTGCCGCCGCCATCTCGCTCATCGTCATCTGCTCCACGTTCAAGCTCGATTCTGAGCCGTTCTCCGCCGATGGGCTCGAGAACATGGCGGCTGTCTACAACCTGTTGAAGCACTCGACGTTCTCGACCGAGCCTTACTACGTCTACTGGCTCAATCCAGACCACAGCGAGGCCGCGGTGCGCCCCAACATGTACAGGGAGCCCGTGCCGATTGCGGCGGCAGCCGCCGCCGTGGCTGTCTTTGGAGACAAGGACCTCTCCACGCTCCCCTTTTCCGAGTTCAACGGCAAGGGCAGCAGGTTCGTCCGTGTCGTCAAGATCGTCAATTGCCTCTGGCTGGCTCTGAGCTTCGCACTCGTCTACTACTCGCTCCTGTTCTTCACCGGTAACCATCTCCTGTCGCTCGTCGCCACGACGCTGCCAGCCGTGTACGTCATCTCGAGCGAAAGCATGGACGAGTCCCTGAACTGGTTCATGTCGGAAGTCCAAGGCAGCGCGCTCGTGCTGGCGTCCAGCCTGCTTCTCGCGAGGGCCGTTCTGGATCAGCGCGGCAGCTCGTTCGCCCTGGCCGGCCTCAGCCTGGGCCTCGCCAGCCTGACCAAGAGCGTTCTCTTCTTTGCGTATCCGCTGATCCTCCTGTCGCTGGGCTGCGCGGGCCTGGCGTCACGCTCGGGCCGAGCCACCATGTATCGTCTCGGCCTGTTCTCCGCCGCGTTCCTCGCGGTCGTCGGTCCCTGGATGTTGAGAAACCACGTGCACTTCGACCGCTGGGCCATTGCGTCACGCGCCGGCGTCGCCATTTATGCGAGGTCCGTTGTCAACGATATCGCCAACGGCAAGCTCCACGCCGCGCTGTATTGGTACAGCCCGAACCTGCTGCGCCCCGTCGCGGGCAAGATCGCTGGTGTGGATGACGATGATTTTGGTATCAACGGCCGTTACGGGATGATTAATCGCGATCACAGGGTCGGGATCGACAACCAGAAGATTTGGGATGGCGATCCCTCTTCGACCCGTAGCTACTTTGGTGACATCTTCGCCGAGTACAGACGTCGACTCCTCGCAGTTCAACGACGAGGCAGCGAAGAGGATCCCGTCGAGGTGGTCGACGCCCAGTTGTACGAGCGCGGCAAGGACGGAATTCTCAGAAACCCCGTGGATCATCTCAAGGCAACGCCGCTGTTGGCCTATCGAGGCATGTGGAACGGCGTTCTCCCGCCGGGAATAATGTTGCTCGTCTGGGTCTTGTTTGCGGGCTACATCTGCCGCGCCGTGGTCAGGAGAGATCTGGTAGCTCTATCGTTCGTGATCGTTCCTGCCGCCGTCTATCTGCTGTTCTCCCTGACGACGTTGTTCATCGACAGATACTCGATCATCCTCGCCTGGAATGCCTACGCCGCGAGCATCGTCATGGCGTACCGGCTCTGTGAATCGGCGGTCACACGGTGGAAATACTAAAAGCGCTGGTCCTCTGCTGTTCTGCGCTCGCGGGGCTATCCGCGGCGCCGCAGCACGGTCAATCACCACCACTCATCGACCATCACCAGCACCTCTTCAGCCCTGCGACCACCGCGTTGGCACGCGACATCGCGCCCGTGTCTGCTGACGATCTCGTGCGGCTCCTGGACGAAGCGGGCATCCGCCGCGCAGCGGTGTTCTCGCTCGCGTACCAGTTCGGGAACCCCAACAAGCCGCGGGTCGACGACGAGTACGACAAGGTCAAGGCTGAAAACAACTGGACGAGCACACAGGTAGCGCGCTTTCCAGACCGGCTCCGCGGCTTTTGCAGCGTCAATCCACTCAAGGACTACGCTCTTGGCGAGGTGAAACGATGTGCCCAAGACTCTCAGCTTCGTCTTGGGCTCAAGCTCCACTTCGGCAACTCGGACGTGGACTTGGAGAATCCGCAGCACGTCGCGAAGCTCCGGAGCGTGTTTCGGACGGCAAATGCCAATCGGATGGCCATTGTCGTGCACTTGCGCTCGTCCGTGACACGGCGCCGGCCGTACGGAAAGACGCAGGCGCAGGTGTTTCTGAACGACGTCATGCCGGCTGCTCCCGACGTGCCAGTGCAAATCGCACACCTAGCTGGCGCTGGGGGGTACGACGATCCAGCGGTGGACGAGGCACTCCGGGAGTTTATTCAGGCTATTGCCAACGCGGATCCGCGAATGACTCATCTGTACGTCGACGTGTCGGGCGTCGCCGGTATTGGCCAATGGAAGGACAAGGCAAATCTGGTCGCTTTACGCATTCGGCAACTTGGCGTTCACCGTGTTCTGTACGGGTCCGATGGAACGACGGATCTGCTGAGACCGCGCGATGCCTGGGCGGCATTTCGCAATCTTCCGCTGTCCAAGGCGGAGCTCCGTACCATCGCCAGCAATGCGGTTCCGTATATGCGCAAGAACTGGTCCCCGGAGACAGTTGGGGACGAGATTCTTGCCATATCTCACCCGTGGCCTTGGGTATGGAACTGGCGGCCGCTTCATTGACATGGACGCAACCTTGCGGCTAATTCTCTCCTCTATGTTCGCTGCCGCTGTTGGCGTGACCAATGCCACCGCGCAGGAACGGGTTCGGCTGGTCGTCCTCGTCTCCGCGAACGCCGAGTGGACACCCACCAAAGCGGTCCTGGTACCGAAGAAGGTCGAGCGCTCCCCGTACGGAGAGTTCTTCACGCACGTCATCGCGGAGGAGCCGGTGCTCTTCATGCACGGCGGATGGGGAAAGATCGACGCGGCTGCATCAGCGGAATACGCCATCTCGCGCTGGCAACCAAAGGTCGTCATCAATCTCGGGACGTGCGGCGGGATAGAGGGACGCGTGCAACGCGGCGACCGTCTGCTGGTCACGCGCACCATTGTCTATGACATTCACGAAGCCATGGGCGACCCCTCAGAGGCTATCGACGCTTACTCCACGGATGTCGATGTGACGTGGCTTGGAGGTCGCGAGTTTCCCGTCCCTGTAAGGCGAACGGTGCTGCTTTCGGGCGATCGCGACCTCACGCCCGCGGCCCTGCCCACCCTGTTACAGCGCTTCCCGGATGCCGGAGCCGCAGACTGGGAATCGGGCGCAATCGCGCGGGTCGCCAAGCGCCGCGGCACCCGCCTGCTCATCGTTCGCGCCGTCTCGGACCTCGTCAGCCCGAGGCGCGCCGATGCCATGAACAATCTGCCGGCCTTTCAAGACAGCGCTGCGGTGATCATGCGGCGGCTGCTCACCGACCTGCGATCCCTCGTGCCGTACGTGCTGAAGAAGCTCGAGACACCGGCGGGGCCAGCGGCGCGTTGATGCGTGGAGCACCAGATGGGGCGCCGCGCTCGCAGGCGCCGCGCCGCTTACGAATCGGTCTGCTTGCGGAGAGCGGGCTTGATATCGATGACCGGGGTGTTGTCGATTGCTTCCAGACCTTGCACGTGCAGCCAGCCCGTGGGCTCCACCCCGAGCACCTTCACGCGGTGGAGCCCGACCGGATTCGGCCGATCCGAGGAACGAGTTGCAAATACGCCCACCTGAGGGCGGGACTCGTCATCGCGGGGATGAACCTTGAGCACCTGCCGCTCCCCTTGGTGCAGCCATGTGAGGACGATGATCTCGTCGCCAACGGCAATCCCCTCCAGGCCCGCGATGAACTCCGGAAAGATCTCCAGTCGTGCATCCGGCGCTCCCTCGAAGCCCTGCTTGGGCGCCTGGTCACGTCGTTCGAGCGTGGAGTGCACCCGTCCGATCGGAAGGACGTCGTGGCCTCGTGCAATGTCCATTTCGCTCTCGTCGCCGGCGCCACTGCCCGAGTGACTCCGCAATCGGGCCGAGCGGTACGCCGGTGCGTGGCGCGTCGCCGGTTATCCCGAGAGGCCCGGTCACTGATAGATCGCGAATGAGAACAGCGTGTCGCCCGCCGCCACGAGCAAGTATTGTCGCCCGTCCAACATGTACGTGGTTGGGGCGTTCGAGATCTCGCCGATGTGCGAATGCCACAACGGCTCTCCGGTCTCCGCGTCGTACGCCACGATGTTGCCACCCGCGTCGCCGGAGAATACGAGCTTGCCGGCCGTCGTCAGCAGTCCGCCACCGCCGCCGCCGAACTGGCCGGGATACGGGCGGCGCCAGGCAACCTTGCCTGTCGTTGGATCGATGGCCGTCAGAAAGTTGCCGGCGGATCCCACCCTGACTTCCTCTTTGCCGCCGAGCCCCATCGATCCACGCGGATCGGGATCGGTCAGATAGAAGATCGAGTAGGCGTTCTTCTCGGCCACGTAGAACAGGCCCGTGTCCGGCGAATACGCAGGCGGCTCCCAGTTGATCGTGCCGCCCGACGGCGGCGACACGAGCGCTCCGGGCACGATGGGATCCTTGTCGGGATTGCGGCGGAGCGATCCCTTCTCGTCGATTCGCTTGACCCAGTTCGTCGCAGACCCGTACTTGGTAACGACGACCTTCTTCCCGGTGGTGCGATCGAGCGTAAAGAAATAGCCGTTGCGGGCGGCGGTCGAGACCAGCTTGCGCGGCTTGCCCTCGATCTCGGCATCGATGAGGATGGGCGTCTGGGCGGAATCCCAGTCGTGCATGTCGTGTGGCGACGTCTGGAAGTACCAGGCCATCTTGCCCGTGTCGACATGCACGGCAATCAGCGAGCAGGTGAACAGGTTGTCTCCTTCGCCCCGGCCGTACGTGTAGGCAGGAATCGGGTTGCCCGTCCCAAAGATATACAGCCTCGTCTCGGGATCGTAAACACCTGGCAGCCACGGATGGCCGCCGCCGTGGCGCGCCGCGTCGAGGCTGGGCCAGGTGTCGAGCCCGACATCCCCCTCCTTGGTTGGCACCGTGTACAGCCGCCACTGGACCTTGCCGGTGACCGGATCGTATGACTGCAGATAGCCGGGCGAGTCGAGGTCGTTACCAGTGCCGACCATCACGTGGTTGTCGACGATGATCGGCGCCGACGTGGAGAAGTACTGTTGGCTGAAGTCCGCAGCAACCTGGTTCCAGCGCTCCTTCCCGCTTTTGGCATCGAGCGAGATCAGGTAGTTGTCAGGCGTGACCATGTAGAGGAAATCGTTCCACATGCCCACACCCCGGTTAGCGATAGGCGTGCTGCCCTTCGTGCGCCAGAAATAGTGCCAGATCTCCCGGCCGTCGCGGGCATCGAGCGCCCAGGCGTTGTCGGGTGACGTCACATAGATCGTGCCGTCGACCATCAACGGCGTTCCCTTGACGTAGGCTGGCACCGGCGGCAGGTCCGGCGGACCTTCGCCGCCGGTGATCACCGGCGCCCCGTCGCCGCCGCGGAACCGGCGGCCGCGGCCATCACCGTCGCCGGCGCCAGACGTGAGCCGCGCCACCCACGCAAGCGACAGCGTCTTGACCGTCTTCTTATTGATCTGCGTCAGCGAGCTGTAGCGCTTCCCGGAATAGTCGCCCGAGTAGGTCGGCCACGACTCTCCCAATGGCTTCAACAGCTCCGCTGGCGCGACACCGCGTCCCTCGCCCGTGAGGGCGACGGGCAGCATCACCAAGGATGTCGTCAGTAACAGTCTCTTCAGTGTCATTTCAAGCTCGCGAGGTACGCCGTCACGTCGTGCATGTTCTTGTTCGTGTAAACCGCCAGCAACTCCCGGTGCGCGGCCAGCGGATCCTTGATCGCGATCTTCGGAACATCGCCGCTTCGGCGGAAGGTGCGCTGTGTGCCGTCGGCTTGCGCGACGGTGATCAGGAAATCGTCCATCCGCACGAGCTCCCCTTCGACCTGTTCGCCCGACGGCGTCGTCACTGTTGCGGTCGCAACCGGATCCGGGTCCGGCGAGTCGGACTCACGCGGCCGCACAGCCCCGCCGGAGACCCACAGGTTCTGGAGCGTCGTCGCATCGCCGATCTTCGCACCGATGCCCTGCAGGTCGCCGGTCGCCGAATGGCAACTGGCGCACCGCTCCGCGAAGAATGCGGCGCCTGCCTTCGCGTCGCCCACGAGCACGTTCAATGCGGCCGTCTCACCCGGAGGCGGATCACCTTGATTGCCGCCCTGCGCCTGCAAATCGTGGAGAAACGCGGCCACCGCCTTGATATCCTCGGCGCTCATCGGGATCGGCGGCATCTGCGTGCCCGGACGGCCGTTCTGCACGACCGGTTGAATCAGCTCGCCGTCTTTATCGCTCAGGACCAGTTGCGATCGGAGCAGGTTGACGCCGCCAAGCTGACCGCCTCGCCCGTCCGCGCCATGACACGCGGCGCACGATGACGCGTAGAGCGCCTTGCCACGGGCCACGACGGCCGGGTCCGCAGGCGGGCGCTGCTGCGCCGGAAAGCGTCCGCGACGACGGCGCTCATCTTCGCTCTGCGTGGCCGGCGGCGTCTGCCCGCCATGTTCGCCCTCCGGTTGAGTCTGCACGGCCTCGGCGGGCCGCGGCTTCGTCGCTGGTGGCTTCTGGGTCGGCTGTGTGGCCTGGGGCTGGGGCTGGGCCACCACCTTGATGGACACCGCGATTGCGAGGCTCGCGATGGCCGCGGCCATCACACCGTTCCGTACGTGCATACGTTTTCGTCCTCTCCATCTGTCATTCTACGGCGACCAGACCTCCTCTTGACATTCGATAGCGCCGCTAACAGACTGGCGCTCGTATAGAACATCGATAGAGGACCGCGCCATGCCACGACACGAACGGGCCGCACTGCTGCATGGAACGCTAGACCTTCTGATCCTCAAAGCGCTCGCCGCGGGGGAGCTGCACGGTCTGGGCGTCTCTCGCCGCGTCGC
>JBOGIN010000593.1:0-2286 GCA_050742275.1 Vicinamibacteraceae bacterium | reverse complement strand
CTGTCGAGCCCTCGACGCGCGCGCAGGATGTCGCGCGGTGGATAGAGCAGCGCAAGGCGCCGGAAGATGAGCTCGCGCCCCCGCTCCAGCCGCTCGGTCACCACACGGTTCAGGAGGCGGACGGCTGGTCCATCCGTCATCGTTCTGAGCGGCGCCCGATGAATCATCAACCGGAGATATATGTCGACATCGTCGTGCAGCTGGCGCGTGATCGTGGCGCGTGGGAGAAAGAGGCCTGGATCGTTCTTCCTCACGCGATTGAGCGCCCAGAGCGTCCGTTCGAGAAGGACGGCACAATTCCGGTCATCGGCCGCCCGCAGCAGCGAATGTACAGCATCCTGCCCGCCAACCGCCGCGAGGACACGAGGGATCTCGCGGCGGATCCTGAGCGGCGACCGGCGATCGACGAGATAGTCACCCAACGTCCCCACGATGAGCGTGCCATAGCTGGCCAGCGCCTCGCGGGCATCCTTACGTTGTCTCGCGTGCTCGAGCCGTGCCACGAGCGCCGGCACGTAGCTCCGCTGCTGTGTCGACGCAACGAGCCGAAACGAGGCGCGCCGCACCTCGGCGTCGGGGTCGTCGAGCAAGGTGTCGAGCCCCTCCTCATCCGGCATGCCAACCGGCTGCGCTGCCGCCGCTTCCTCGCCTGCGCCGGGCTCGCTGGCGCTGGGCGAGACAGCCGCGGCCTCCACCGCGGCGGCAGTCCGCAGCACGGCTGCCGCATTGAGCTCTGGCGAGGCCATCACGCGGAAGCGGACCGCCGACGATGCGTGCGTCAGCAGATCGGGCACGCGCTCGCGAACGGCTTCCGGATCGATCGCCAGGAGCCGGTCGAGCGCGTAGAGAACGTGCGTCTCCCGTGAGCTGCCGAGGAGCGACGTCAGGCCCGCGACCGCTTCCGGCTCGTGCCGGATGGGGACGGGGGGCCGCTCATACCCGAGCATGCGCTCCACCGACGCCGAAAGCTCGGTCGAGTAGGCGCGGCTGACGATGGCCTCGACGGCGAGCCAGATCGCGACCAGCACGATCGTCAGCAGCGTGAGCTGCAGAATCGTGCCTCCCAGCAGGGCATTCAAGCCAAGAATCAGCAATCCGGCAACGGCGTCGGAACCGCGATCGATCACGCTCTCGATGAAGCGCTTCGCGCGCGCCCGCACCGCGTCTCGCAAAGGAAAGAAGAGGAACTCGCGGGCGCTGCGCGTGATAGAGGTGCGAAGCGTGGCCTCGTACAGCCGCGTCGCAAAGACGGGCACGAGCACGGGCCACAGGAGGACGGCGCCCGAGCCGAGCAGGATGCCAATAGGCAACACCGCCGAGGTGGCGCGCACACCGACCCGCGAGAGCAGCAGGCTGCTCAAGCCTAGCCCGGCGACGAGCGCCAACACGTTCTGCGCCGCGTTGAAGAGCCCGAGCAGCCAGGTCAGCTCGTGCGCATCGGTGGAGCGCTGTTGCAGCACATACTTGAACTGATAGTCCAGGACGCCGGACGTCACGCCCGCCACCAGGAACAGAAGCACGAGCAGTTGCACGTATCGCGACGCGAGAGCGGATGTCGAGCGCTCGAGCGCCGCCCGGGCGCGCTGTGCCTCGAGCGTCTCCACCTGGCCGCGCTCGAGGCCTCTCGTCGCCAACGGGATCCCGAGATGCGCCGCGACGATGACGAGCAGGCCGGACGCTGGCGAGAGCACCGGACCGAGCAGCACCGCGACGAGGCCGGCAACGATCCCGCCAAGGATGCCTGCCGCCCCGATGAGACCAAGGAGCCGCCGCGCGCGGCCTGGGTGAAGCTGCTCGTTCGCTACGATCCAGAACTGCGCCACGAGCAGCACACCGTAGGCGCTCACCCACAAATAGAAGGCGACGGCCGCCGCCGCGCCGTCCTCGTGAAACCAGACGCTGAAGAGCGCAACCGACACGCCGGTGAGGAGCGCCGCCCGTGACAACACCTTCGGTGACGAGACACCGGCGCTGACGCGGTCGAACAGGTGCACCGCAAGCGCCGTCCAGAATGCCAGGCCGACCGAGATGTACGGCAGATACACCACCGGCACGGTGCTCAGGAGCAAGCCGTCTCGAGCAATCCGTGCCAGCGTGAACGCTAGGATGACGAGGAAATGGAGAAGGCTGAGGTTCCAGACAAGGTGAACTTCGTCCGTGTCGATTCGAGGGAACAGTCGGATCCGCGGCATCCCTCTGTATTATGGCAATACCGTTCACCAATTACGTAGCGCGCGGCCTGAAGACCGCGCAAGCGCGGGGCCCATGACGGCGCGAGTTCGGGCC
>JBOGIN010000592.1:0-5349 GCA_050742275.1 Vicinamibacteraceae bacterium | reverse complement strand
GGGGAATGCGGGCCGCAACAGCGTTCAGCAACCTGGGATCAACAACTGGGACATCGGTCTCTTCAAGAACTTCAGGCTGCGTAGCGGCGTGAACCTCCAGCTTCGCTGGGAGACGTTCAACACGTGGAACCACACACAGTTTGGCTCGGCGTCGCTCAATATGAGTAACGCGAACTTCGGCAAGATCACGGGCACACGAGGTCCTCGGCGGATGCAGCTCGGGGTTCGGGTCACCTTCTGAAGCGAGGATGGTCACGAAGGTTTTCACCACGAAGAGCACGAAGAAAAGAGGACACGAAGAAAACATCAGTTGGTTTCTTCGTGTTCTTCCTCTCTTCATGCTCTTCGTGCTCTTCGTGCTCTTCGTGGTGAACATTCTTCGTGCTCTTTCGTGGTTCACCACCACCAACACGAAGATCCACCACGAGAAACACGAAGGCATGAAGCACCCACGCATTGCCATTCTAATCGTCACGCTCGCCTGTCTGACCTTGACCGGCGTCTTGGCTCGCGGCCAGGCGCCGGTGATGCGGCCCAAGGTGGAGGCCGCGACTCCCGCGCCAGCCACCGAAGCCGAGCTTCGAGCCAGCTTCGTCGATCCGCCGGCAGAGTATCGGCCCATGCCCCTGTGGGTGTGGAACGACGAGCTCGAGTGGCCTCGGCTGAAGGAGCAGCTCCAACAGTTCAAGCAACAGGGAATGGGCGGCGTGTTCGTGCACCCGCGTCCCGGCTTGATGACCGAGTATCTGGGACACGACTGGTTCCGGCTCTGGCGATCGTCCATCGAGGAGGGCAAGCGGCTCGGCCTGCTCGTGAACATCTACGACGAGAACAGCTACCCAGCAGGCTTCGCGGGCGGCTACGTTCCTGCACGCGCGCCGGATACGGCGGCGCAATACGTCCAGGCAGACTTCGACGTCGATCCCAAGGGCATCTTTCAGCAACGTGGCGTCACCGTGGCCGTGTTCGCCATCGAGAAGGGCGCGAGAGACGAGGTGAAGTCCGCCCGGCGGGTGCGCAGCGCGTCAGAGATACGCGACGGCGAATCGCTCGTCGCGTTTCAGCTCCGGCGTGCGAGCGGAAATCCGTGGACCGCCGGCTTCCCGTACGTGGATCTGACGAATCCGCAGACAGTCGACGTGTTCCTCGAAACGACGTACGACGCCTACAAGAAGGTGCTCGGCGAGGAGCTGGGGACGACCGTCCGCTGGGCGTTCACCGACGAGCCCCTGCTTGCAACCGCCGGCGCGTACGACAACGCCGAGCTCGCCCTGCCGTTGAGCTACAACACGCTCGCGGAGTTCCAGAAGCGCAACGGCTACGACCTCGCCGACGAGATCGCGTCGCTGTACTGGGACGTCGGCGAGTTTCGCAAGGTCCGCTTCGACTACTGGCAAACCCTCCACGATCTGTGGAAGGAAAACTTCATGCAGCCGATGTTCGCGTGGACCGACGACAACCGGCTGCAATGGACCGGCCACTGGATGGAGCACGAGTGGCCGTTTCCTTGGATCACGCCAGATGATGGGAGCCTCTATGCGTTCCAGCACGTGCCGGGTATCGACATGCTGGAGGGCGCCAAGCTCCGCACCGACGGCAAGGACCCACACCTACTCTTCACGATCAAGCAGGTCGCCAGCGTTTCCCATCAGCTCGGCCGGCGGGCCTTCTGCGAGGCGTTCGGCGTCGCCGGATGGGACGGCACGCTCGAGCACTACAAACGGTTCGGCGATTGGCTCATGGTCCATGGGATCAACTTCATCGACCAGCATCTGTCGTTCTCCACGGTGCGCGGCGCACGCAAGCGGGATCATCCGCAAAGCTTCACGGACGTGTCCGCATGGTGGCCGTACTACCGCCTCCACGCCGACCACGTCGCCCGCGTCTCCATGGCGTCGAGCCGCAGCGAAGCGCGCAATCGTGCGCTCGTGCTGCAGCAGACGACGAGCGGGTTCCTGCATGCGCGGCGGGCGGGAGACACGCCGGAGCTGGAGCGAATGCGCGAGAACAACGCCGAGATGAATCAAGCGCTCGCGGACCATCAGGTCGATTACGACCTCGGCAACGAGTACATGATCGAGTGGTTCGGGAGGCAGCAGGGACGGCAGCTCGTGATCGGCAAGAGCGCCTATGACCTCGTCGTCTGGCCGCCGGACATGATCAACGTGCGCGCCGAGACCGTGCCGCACTTGGAACGGTACCTCGCAGCAGGCGGCGAGATCCTCGCGCTGTCCCCGCCAGCCGCCTACGTCGATGGGCGACCGAGCGATCGCGTCGAACAGCTGGCCACGCGCTACGCCGGACAATGGCGCCTGCTCGAAGGCCTCTCGGACCTGGTTCCGGCGATCCGCAAGCGCATCGAGCCGCGCATCGCCTTCGAGCGCGACATGCCCTCGGTCGGCGTGCTCGAGCGCTATCTCGCAAATGAGGACAGGGTGATCTTCCTCGCCAATACAGGCTTGCAAACGGCTTCCTCGCGAGCAACCGTCGCGGGAGGGTCGCTCGACGTGTGGGACACCGTGACCGGTCGGATCCGCCCGGCGCGGTATTCGGCGCAAGGAGGCACATTGAGCTTCGACGTCGAGCTGCCGCCCGGCGGATCGCTGTTGCTCGTTGTCAAGTCCACCCCTGGCAAGCCGGACAGCTCGCCCGAGCCCGCATTCTCGCCACTGCCGGCCGGGGGCTGGCGCGCCCAGCCGGATGCCCCTAACGTGGTGGTGCTCGACTACGCCGACCTCACCATTGGCAACGACTCGTATCGTGACGTGAACACCTGGCAGGCCAACTGGACCGCCTGGCAGCGGCATGGGTTCGAGCGGCCTGCGTGGGACAACGCCGTGCAATTCGAGACACGCGTGCTCGATCGCAACCCGTTCCCGAAGGAGTCGGGCTTCCAGGCGACGTTTCGCTTTCACGTGAGCGATGCGGCGGCCATTCCGGGCATGGAGATCGCCTTGGAAGCGCCGGAGCTCTACCGCGTCGAGCTCAACGGCCAGCGTCTCGACTACGGCCAGGCGAGACGCTGGCTCGATCCGCACATCCGGAGCCTCAACGTCGAGAAGGCGGCACGTGTCGGTGAGAACGTCGTGGCGATCACCGCGCAGCCGTTCGACGCTCGGATGGAGCTGGAGAACATCTATGTGCGAGGCAACTTCACCGTGGCGCCTTCTGGCAAAGGGTTCCAGATCGACGCTCCGCACGCGCTCGGCCTGGGCTCCTGGGCGAAGCAGGGATACCCCTTCTACGGGAGCTCGGTGACCTACGAGACGGAGGTCACGGTGCCGGAGGGGGCGGGCCAGCTACGCGTTGAGATCCCGGAGTGGCAAGGCAGCGCAGCCGCGGTTCTCGTGGATGGCAAACAAGAGGCAGCAATCGCGTGGCAGCCGTTTCGCGCGGACGTGCCCGTGGCGCCGGGACGCCACACCGTGGCGGTCAAGATTGTGTCGACGCCGCGCAATACGTTCGGTCCGTTCCACAACCCGGAGAAGCCGCGCATGCGCGCATGGCCGGCCGCGTGGGCCGAGTTCCCCGACCATCAACCGGCCGGCACGGACTACGACGTGCTCGATTACGGGCTGATGGCGGAGCCATCGATCAGTGTTGGGAGCGGCGAAGGGATCTATTGAACCACGGCGGCGCCGTTGGCCGAGGCGGCCGTCGTCGTGCCGCTGCCGCTCGGCGGATTGGCGTCGGCCACGATGCCACCGAGCGCCTTGTAGACCGCCACGACGCTCGTATAGACGCCGACCTCGGCTTGCGCCACCGCATCTTCGGCCTCGAGCTGCGTCCGCTCCGCATCCAGGAGCGAGAGAAAGTCAGCAACGCCCTCCTTGTACCGCACGCGCGCGATGTCAGCCGCACGCGTGCTCTCTCTCGCCTGCTCGGCGAGCCTGAGCAGGCGTTGCTGCTCCTCACGATACGCCGCCAGCGCGTTCTCGGTCTCTTCGAGCGCGAGCAGCACCGTTTGCTCGAACGCCGCGAGCGACTCCCGCGTTGCGGCTTCCGAGCCACGCAGCCGTGCGCGCGCGCTGCCGAGATCGAATGCCGCCCAGGTCAACGCCGGCGTGACCGCCCAGGCACGTGAGTCTGGACGGGCAAAGAGGTTGCCGCGCCCTGCGATGAACCCAAGGAAGCCCGTGAGCGTCACCTGAGGATAGAGATCCGCCGCTGCCACACCCTCGCGAGCCACGGCAGCCGCCAGGCTGCGCTCCGCCGCGCGAACGTCCGGCCGGCGACGGAGCAGCTCGCCCGGCTCGCCAATCGACAGTGCCTTTGCCAACGGCGGGTACGGACGAGGCGCGAGATCGGCGCGAAGGGCGCCCGGTCGTGTCCCGGTCAAGACGGCCAACCGATGCTGACGCTGGACGAGCCCCGCGCGGAGCGGCGGAATGCTCGCCTCGATGGCGGCAACGCGTGCCGCGGCGCTGGCGACATCCTGCTCTTCGCCGAAGCCGGCGTCCCGGCGAACCTGCGTGAGTCGCAGCGTCTCGCGCTGGTTGGCGAGGCTCCGCTCCGCGACCGCCATCTGGCGCTGCAACCCGCGTAGCTCGAAATAGGCGCGCGCCACGTCGGCAACCACGCGCACACGCATGTCCGCGAGCGTGAGGGTGAAGCTCTCGGCGGTAGTGGCCGCAGCCCGGACCTGCGACCGGACGCGTCCGACCAGATCGATCTCCCAGAAGGCGTCGAAGCCTGCTTGATAGGTCGTCGTATCAACCCGCTCGTCGGTGAAGCCAGGCAGCGCCTGCTCGCGACGGTCCACGCTCGCGCCGGCGGTCACCGTTGGATACCGATCCAAGGCGGTGTCGTCGAAGATGGCGCGTGCCTGCTCCACACGCGCGGCGGCAATGCGAATGTCGTGGTTGGCCTTGAGCGCGCGGGTCACCAGACCGTCGAGCACCCCGTCTTCGAACTGGCTCCACCAGCGCGAGTCGAAGGGCTTCTCCGAGAAATGCGCGGCATCAGCCTGCTTCAAGGTCGCAGGATTGACCTTCGGCTCCTCGTACGGCCCGCGCAGGGCACATCCCGACAAGAACACCGTCAATAACAATCCAAGAAAATGACGAGTAGGCATCGGAATCAGGATTCGGGATTCAGGATTCAGGATTCAGAAACACAGCAACGAAACCTGCTTGCCATCAGCGAGCCTGATGGCTCGCGTCTCAGTGACGCGTGACGAGGAACGAGCCCCGTCACGCGTCAGTTGACTTACTGCCCCTCCACCGAGGCCGTGGCCACACGTCCCGCCGGCGCACGGCCGGTCGAGAAGCGCGCCGCCAGCCCGCCCACGAGCACGTAGAAGACCGGCGTGAGGAACAGCCCGAAGAACGTCACGCCGAGCATGCCGGC
>JBOGIN010000591.1:0-1912 GCA_050742275.1 Vicinamibacteraceae bacterium | reverse complement strand
GGGATCACCGTCTCGAGCAGCAACTGGAACGCCTCGGTGTGGTCGGTGATGGCGAGCTCCGCCAGGCTATCGGCGGTCGCGCGGAGGAGCGGCTGGAAGCCGACTTCCTTGGACGTGAAGCCCAGCGTCTCGGCGAGAAAGGCGAGGTGCGATTCGCAGTTCACGCCAAGCATGCAAATCGCCGCCGCAATCGCTGGTTGAAGCTCGCGGGACGCGGAGCGCTGCAGCCGGGCGAACGTATCCAGGGCGCGCTTGTCGCCGATCCGTCCGAGTGCCAGGACGGCATCGTCCTGGAGAGGCCCCTCGAGCTGAGCGACCTTGAGCAACTCGGGTAACGCGTAGGTCGCCTTGTGATCGCCCAGCGCTTCAATCACGCCGCTTCGAAAATAGTCTTGGCCGCTCATCACCTCGCGCTTCAACGTGGCTTGAACCTTGGGATCGGCACCGTGCGCGGCCAGGGCTCGCGTCAGCGGGGGCCGAACGAACTCCGAGCTCTCCTTCTCCAGGGCGGCAATCAGACCTGGCGCAAGCGCCGGGTCGGGATGCTCTTCGAAGTACCGATACGCCACCTCGCGAAGGCGATCGTTCTTGTCGGCCAGCACGGCTTCCATCACAGCCCGGCTCTTGGGATCGTTCAAGCCGGCGAGCAACACGAGCGCTCGAAAGCGCACGTAGCCGTCCTTGTGCGACTCCACCGCTTTGGTGAGCACGGCCACCGCTTTCTCGGCGGGCGCTCGGCGGACGACGCTCGACGCGTCGGTGCGGGTCTTGTAGTCGAGGTCGCCGAGCTGGTCGACGGCTCCTTCCAGGCTCCGGGCCCTCGCGGGCTTCTTCTCTGCCGGCTTCTCTTCTTGGGCTTGGGGCCGCACGGTCACGGTGCCTGCCGCAAACAACGCGGCCGTGAGCGCGACCCGCGACAGGACGCGAGTGAGTCCGTCATGCGTGTGCATGTGGGCACCTCTACCGATCCAGCTTGAGGACAAGCTGCAGGTAGGCTTCGTGGTCGCGCGGGAACTCGACCGGATACTGTCCCGTGTAGCAAGAGGTGCAATACGCAGGCTCGTCGGGCGCGACGGCTTGCAGCATGCCATCGAGACTGAGATACGCCAGGCTGTCGGCCTCGATGTACGTGCGGATCTCGTCCAGCGAATGCGTGGCCGCAATCAGCTCGGCCCGCCGCGGGGTGTCGACACCGTAGAAGCACGGTGAGATGGTGGGCGGGCAACTGATGCGCATGTGCACCTCTCGCGCGCCGGCCGCGCGAACCATCTTGACGATCTTCCGGCTCGTGGTGCCGCGGACGATCGAGTCGTCGATGAGCACCACACGCTGACCTTCGAGAATGCTTCGTACCGGGTTGAGCTTGACGCGAACACCGAAGTGCCTGATCGACTGCTGAGGCTCGATGAACGTTCGGCCGACGTAGTGGTTCCGGATGAGCCCCATTCGCATCGGCAGCCCCGACACCTCGGCATAGCCGATCCCGGCGCACACACCAGAGTCGGGAATGGGCACGACGACGTCGGCCTCCACGCGCGACTCCTGGGCGAGCAGCCGGCCCAACTCGGTCCGCACCTCGTTGACGCTGCGCCCGAACACCTGACTGTCGGGCCTCGAGAAGTAGACGTGCTCGAAGATGCAGTGGGCGGGACGCGCCGGCGGGAAGGGACGATAGGAGCGCACCCCTTCCTCCGTGAACGCGAGCACCTCGCCTGGCTCCACGTCGCGCACGTAGCGGGCGCCGATGAGATCCAACGCGCAGGTCTCCGAACAGGCGATCCACGCGTCGCCCAGCCGACCCAGCGCCAGGGGTCGAAACCCATGGGGATCGCGCGCGACAATCATCCGGTCCTGGGCAAGGACCAACAACGAGAACGCGCCGCGCACCTGCCTGAGCGAGTCGATGATGGCA
>JBOGIN010000590.1:0-7062 GCA_050742275.1 Vicinamibacteraceae bacterium | reverse complement strand
GTCGTGCGGTGTGTTTCACCCAGCCACCGCGTCCGTTATGTGTTCAGACGGAACGCGGTGGTGACAGGTTCACTCGAATCCGGCTGGTGGGACGAACCCAAGCACGGCCGCCCGCGTCGGGTCCGCGGCGCGGTCGCCGCCGCGCTGGTGGTAAGCGGTCACTGGGCCGGCTCGAGGCTCACCGGGCTGTCAAAGCGGGCGCGGAGCACCGTGCCGGTGTCGAGTGAGACGTTCTTGCCCGGGGTTGCGAGGATCGCGCCGCTGCCGCCGATGACGAGCCCGGCGAGCGCGCCTTTCCCGCCGCCCAGGATTCCGCCGATGATGGCGCCGGCCACGCCGCCAGCGGTGGCGCGTCCGACCTCACCTTTCAACCCCTTGCTCTCCAGGGCGTCGATCACGGTCGCTCGAATCTTGTACGTTTGGTCGTCGATCGTCAGGGCGTCGAACACCAGCGTGAGCCTGCCGGTGCGGTCCGTGCGGGTCGCACGCTCGACCGAGCTCACCACACCACCGAAGACGGACCCAGCGGGAATGAGCAGCTCGTCGCGGTGAGACAGATCGACGAGCGTCGTGGCCTCGAAGCGATCCTCGACCTGCGCGGTCTCCGAGCTCAATTGATTCTGCAGTCGAACATCGATCTCCTGGCCAACGGGAATGGTCCGCGGCCGATCCGACTCGGCGGGCTCTGCCGTCACCTGCTGTCCCTTGGTGCGAAGCTCGAGATCTGCAAGGCGATCGCGAACTGCCGCGAGCTCTTTCGTGGAGACGTTGCCTTCCTTCTGCAGCTTCACGCGCAGGTAGGTGATCTCGTCCTGCAGGGCCTCGAGCTCGCCCTGCAGCGTGTCGGCACGCGCGGCGTCCCGGCTGCGCACGTCCTCGATCGCGGCGCTCAGCTCTTTGGCTCGACGCTGCAGATCATCGACGTCCTCGGCACTAGCGTCCTGCGCTGGCGCGGCGGTCACCACCGCGCTGGACGCCGGGGCCCCAAATACTGGCGTCGATGTCACCGCGAGCATCGCGGCGCATCCAGTCAGCGTCAATCGAATCAATGTCGTACTCATCGTTCCCTCGATACGCGCGGCCTGAAGGCCGCGCGCTACGTGCGAAGCGGTTAACAACTGACCACTGCTCATAACGCAGCTAGTTCCCGGGCATGATCCGGCCGAGCCAGCCAATTCGAAGCAAATCGTTGTAGAAGACCGTCACCATCAAGACGAGGATGACCAGGACGCCGGCCAGCATCACACGCTCCTTGACGGCCATGCTGAAGTCACGCCGCGCGAGACCCTCGAGCGCCATGATGAAGATGTTGCCGCCGTCGAGCACTGGGATGGGCAGGAGGTTGATCACCCCAAGGTTGAGACTGATCATCGCAAGAAACGTGAACAGCGACAGCGCGCCAGCTTCCGCCGCCGTGCCGGAGAACTGCGCGATGCCGATTGGTCCCGCGAGCTGATCGAGCGATGTCTCCCGCGTGAAGAGACCGCCGAGCAGATCGAATATCAGCCCGCTCCATTCGAGGTTCTGTTGAACGCTCATGCCGATGGCCTGGAAGAAGCCTGGCTCGACGATGCGGACTTCCATCGGTGTGGGACCCGTCACACCAATCAGCCCAACGCCATTCTTCAGCGCCGGCGTCACGTTGATGGTCAGCACCTGTGAGTCGCGTCTGACGCTCAAGGTGATCTGCTTGTTCGCGCTCTTATTGATCAAGGCTATAAGGTCGTTGAGTCCCAACTCCTTGCCGTTCGCGCTCAAAATCACGTCACCGTCGCGCAAACCAGCCTTTTCCGCAGGAGATCCTGAGTCGACGTGGAGGAACTGTGGGTGAACCTCCGGGGCCACACCCAGGTCACCCGCCTTGAACTCGCCAGACGCCTTGGGGGTGATCCTGAGCGTCCGCTCGACGCCGTCTCGCACGAGCGCGACCTGCAGCGACTCGTCGGCGCGCGGCAGCACCGCCATCTGATAGTCGTTCCATGTGGCTACCGCTTTACCGTCAATGCTGAGGATACGGTCGCCGCGAGTGATGCCGGCGCGTTCCGCAGGTGAGTCGCGTGCGACGCGTCCGACCACGGGGGGCTGGTCCTCGAAGAGCGGCACCTGCGCGCCCTGCCACAGCACGCCGGCCATCACCACAATCGCCAGCACGAAGTTCATGGAGGCGCCGGCGAGGAGAATCTGAAAGCGCTGCCAACGGGTCTTCGACATGTACTCGTCCGGCGCGCCGTTGCCGGGGTCGTCGAGCGACTCGCCCGCCATCTTCACGTACCCGCCGAGCGGAATGGCGCTGATGCAGTAGACGGTGTCGCCCCGGCGCATGCGCACCAGCTTGGGGCCGAAGCCGAGCGAGAAGGTCAACACCCGAACGCCATGCCAGCGTGCGACGAGGAAGTGCCCCAGCTCGTGGACGAACACGACGACGCCGAGGACGAATAGAAACGCCAGGATCCCTGTAAAGGTCACAATCAATAACCTCTTCTATCTATTGTGCATCAAGTCTCGTGGCTGCTGGCGACGGTCTCGCGGGTGAACCGGCGCGCCCAGGCGTCCGCTTCCCGGATGGCTTCGAGGCTGGCGTCCTCTCCGCGGGACAGGCTCGCATGCCGCTCGAGGGCCTGCTCCACCAGCCGCGGGATGGCCGGAAACGACACACGCCTACTCAGAAATGACGCGACCGCGACCTCGTTGGATGCATTGAGCACGACCGGCTGCGTGCCGCCCGCGCTCAGCGCCGCGTAGGCGAGGCCGAGGCAGGGGAAGCGTGCGTGGTCCGGCGCTTCGAACTCCAAACTGCCGCAGGACAACAGATCGAGCCGCGGCACCGGGCTCTCCCAGCGCTCGGGCCAGGAGAACGCGTACTGAATCGGCAATCTCATGTCGGTGACGCCGAGCTGGGCGATGACCGATCCGTCCGACAGCTCCACCAGCGAGTGCACGACAGACTGCGGGTGAATGAGCACCTCGATCCGCTCGGTCGGAACATCGAACAGCCAGTGCGCCTCGATCACCTCGAGTCCCTTGTTCATGAGCGTCGCCGAGTCGATGGTGATCTTGCGGCCCATCTTCCACGTGGGATGGCTCAGCGCATCCTCCGGCGACACGCTCGCGAGGCGCCCAGCCGTGTGATCGCGGAACGGGCCACCCGACGCCGTCAGCATGAGGCGCGCCACCTCGGTGGACGAGCGGCCCTGGAGACACTGATGAATCGCGTTGTGCTCGCTGTCGACCGGCAGAATCGAGACACCCCGCGCGCGCGCTTCCCGCGTGACGAGCGCGCCGGCCATCACGAGCACCTCTTTGTTGGCGAGCGCAATGGTCTTGCCCGCGCGAATGGCCGCCACGACCGCTTCGAGCGCGGCGGTGCCAGACGAGGCGCAGAGCACGATATCGACGTCCGGCTGCGTGGCGACCTCGACGAGGCCCTGCGGCCCGTGCGCGAAGCAGCCGACGCCCGCCGCGGCCTCCGCCGGCAGACGCGATCGCACCTGAGCCAGCGCATCTCGGGTGGCCATGCCGACCGCGCACGGCCGGAAGCGCTCCACCTGACGCGCCATCATCGCGGCGTTCGCACCAGCGGCGAGGGCGACCACCTTCAAGCGATCGGCATGCGCCTCGACGACCCGCAGCGCGTTGCACCCACTCGACCCGGTGGAGCCGAGGATTGCGATCCGTTTCATGGCATCAACCGCAACACCAAGTAGTACACAGGACCGGCAAAGAGCAGTCCGTCGATTCTGTCCAGCATGCCGCCGTGCCCCGGGATCAACCCCGACGAGTCCTTGACACCCGCTCCGCGCTTGAGGGCCGACTCGAAGAGATCCCCCACGATGCCCATGCCCGAGACAAGCAGGCCCAGCGCGGCGAGCAGCCATGGCGCCATGTGTGGCAACCACACATGGCCCAGCAGCGGCATGACCGCGGCCCCGGCAAGGCATCCCGCCAGCGCGCCTTCCTGCGTCTTCTTGGGGCTTATCGCTGGCGAGAGCGTCCGCCGGCCAAAGAGCCGGCCGGCGTAGTACTGCATCGAGTCACTCGCCATCAAGACGAGGACGATCAGCAGCAGCGCCCCAGGGCCGGCAGTGCTACGCAGCGACGCCAACGCACCGATGGGCAGGCCGAGGTAGAGCGCCGGGAAGAGCGTCGCCGCGACGTCCCGCAGCACGCCGCCATCCACGCGCCCCCGCGCGACGGGTACGCTCGCGGCGGCAATCACGGCAGCGAGCAGCACAGCCTCGAGCCCCACGCCCTGCCACGCGACCGCCGCGCAAGCCGTGAGCGCCGCTACGCCCGATAGCACTCGCGGAATGTCGGCCCCCAGCCCTTCGACCAGGCCGGTGTACTCGATAAAGGCGAGCGCGACCACCACGAGGGCGAGCACGAAGGTCGCCACGGGGGAGATCCAGATTGTCGCGATGACGATCGGCAGCAGGACAAGGGCGCTGAGGAGCCGTAGCACAACACTAGGGGTCAGGGGTCAGGAAACAGGAAACAGGAAACGGGAAACAGGATTCAGGATTCGGGATTCAGGATTCGGGATTCGGGACTTGGTGCTCAGGACACAGAACTCGAGACTCAAACCTTCCGTTACCGTGACGCAGCGACTGCGGCCGAAATCCCACCATACCGACGATCGCGCTTCTGGTAGTCGAGAACCGCGTCGAGCAGGTGCTGGCGGCGGAAATCTGGCCACAACGTGTCGGTGACCCAAATCTCGGCGTATGCGATCTGCCAGAGCAGGAAGTTGCTCACCCGCATCTCACCGCTGGTCCGAATGAGCAGATCGGGATCCGGCTGTCCAGCCGTGTACAAAAACTTACTGAAGAGCCGCTCATCGAGATCGTCGGGACGAACGCCCGCGGCAAACGCGCGCTTCACGGCCTCGACGATCTCCGCGCGCCCGCCGTAGTTCAGGGCAATGTTGAGCTGCATGCCGCGACCGTCCGCCGTCTTCTCCATCGCCTCGACGAGGGCGTCGCGGACGTCCGGCGCGAGCTCGTCGAGCCGGCCGACGACCTTGAACCGAATGTCGTGCTTGACGAGGGTATCCAGCTCCGAGCACAGATAGCGCTTGAGCAACGTCATCAGCGTATTGACCTCGGTGGCCGGGCGCTTCCAGTTCTCCACCGAGAACGCGTACATCGTCAGGTACTCGATGCCCAAGCGCGCCGAGGTCTCGACGACCTCGCGCACCGCGTCGATGCCGGCGCGGTGCCCCTCGACACGCGGGAGGTGGCGGAGCCCCGCCCAGCGTCCGTTACCATCCATGATGATAGCGATGTGCGCGGGCAGCCGATCCTCACGAATCCGCCGCGCCAGCTCCACCTCGGGGGAGTCGGGTGGCAGCCAGTCCAATAATGCGTCTAGCCCCATCCAGTCCTCAGACGGACGATCATACCTCTAGTACTCGACGCGCACCAGGAACAGGCCGTCCGCCGGCGCGGTCCGGCCGGCATGCCTGCGATCCCGCGATTCGAGCGCCGCAACGAAGTCGCGCGGCGTCCAGCGGCCGAGACCCACCTCCACGAGGCTGCCGACGAGCGCCCGGACCATGTGGCGGAGAAACCCGTCCGCCGTGATCTCGGCGGCCAGCAGCGTCAGCGGGTGCGACGCTGTCCAACTGCCGATCCAGGGCTCGACGAAGGGTGCGCGGCGGAGGCCGACATCGCTCACATGACGCACCGTTGTCTTCACGCGGCTGCCGGAGGAGGCAAACGCCGCGAAGTCATGGCGGCCGCGGACCGTCTCGAACGCCTCTCTCATGGCGTCGTTATCCAGGTCGCCGTTCACGTCCCACGCGTAGCGCGACGCGAAAGGCGTCGCGCTCTTGCCAGAGAGAAGGCGATAACAGTAGGTCTTGCTTCGAGCGTCGCGCCGGGCGTGGAAGCCGTCGGGAGCCAGCTCCACGTCCAGAGCGCGCACGCTGTCGGGAAACGCGGCGTTGAGCGCGCGCTGGATCGTGTCCGGACCGTGGCGGGTGTCGAGCGACGCGCTGGCGACCTGGCCGAGCGCATGCACGCCCGCGTCGGTGCGTCCCGCGCTGACGACACGGACCGCGTGACCCGCGATCCCTTCGAGGGCCTCTTCGACGAGCTGTTGAATCCCGAAACCGTTGGTCTGCCGCTGCCAGCCCGCGAATCCACTGCCATCGTAGGCAAGGGTCAGCTTGAAGGTGGGCATTGCACTCCCACGTGAGCTCGTCAAGCCTGCCGGGAGCCGGGCTTCACCGCGGGAACGCCTTGCGCGCAGAGCGGGCAGGCCGCCGGCTCGTACTCCGGGAAGCGAATCTCGGCAAGCGCCCGGAACGGCACCTCGAGCTCGACCGACGTCCCCCGGTGGATGATGGCACCCACGCCGATCACGTCCGCGCCCGCCGCCTGCGCCACCTTCATCGTCTCGCGGGTAGACCCGCCGGTGGTGACCACGTCTTCGATGACGAGGACGCGCGTGCCGGAAGAGAGGGTGAAGCCTCGTCTGAGGGTCAGGATGCCCTCGTGGCGCTCGGCGAACAGCGCGCGCGCGCCCAATGCCCGCGCTACCTCGTGGCCGATCACGATGCCGCCCAATGCGGGCGAGAGCACCACGTCGACGTCCTGCTTACCGACCGCCGCGGCGAGCGTCTTGCCCAAGGCCTCGGCGTGCCGCGGATGTTGCAGCACGAGCGCAGACTGCATGTAGCCGGTGCTGTGCAGCCCCGAGGTCAGGCGGAAATGCCCCTCGAGCAACGCGCCGGACGCTCGGAACAGATCGAGAACAGCGTCAGCTTCCATCATCGTCGCAGGCGATTCTGGCTCCCGTAGCGAGGGGACCTTCAGAGCGTGTGAATAAATTCGTGGGGTCCGCCTTTAGGCGGGCCTACATGGCCGATAGGGCCCGAACTTGCGCCGTCATGGGCCGCCTAAAGGCGGCCCCTACTTGAATTCTTCACAGGCTCTTCAGGCCCTCGTCAAGGGCGGATTCGCAGCCTAATTCGCGCGGCCTGAAGGCCCCGCGGTCAAGGACCTCGATTGGACGCACACCAGCGCATGCCTAGAAATTGACCCGTGCCATCAGTTGTAGCGA
>JBOGIN010000589.1:0-5001 GCA_050742275.1 Vicinamibacteraceae bacterium | reverse complement strand
TGGGGACGCAGTCGAACCTCGCCGGCCCACTCGAGGTGCTCGCGGAATCGATCGCGCGGCGAGGGCTCATCATGATCTTCAGCGATCTGTTGCACGAGCCGACTCGTGTTCTCCGATCGCTGAGATACGTTCGCTCGCGCGGGATGGAGGTGGTCGTCTTCCAGGTGCTCGATCCGGACGAGCTGACGTTTCCGTTTCAGGGTGCGGCACGCTTTCACGATGTCGAGTCGGCCGACGAAGTGCTTGCCGATCCGGGGCGTGCCCGCGAGGGATATTTGCAGCGGATGGAGGAGTTGACCCACACCTACCGGCGAGAGCTACGCGGGGCGGACATCGACTACCAGCTCGTCGACACGTCGCACCCGCTGGACTTGACGCTCTTGAGGTACCTGGGCGGACGAAGCCGGCCGTCACTCGCCGCTTCCCGTAGCGCAGGCCTTTAGGCCTGCTGGCTACGACGTGGGCAACGAGAGGACGTAGCGCGGGGTCTTCAGGCCCCGCGACGCGCGGGCTAAATCCCGCGCGCTACGTGCTCGGGCGAATCCGAGGCGCGTTGCACGTTGTCTGAAGAGTAATGCTGTCGTTCTTGTCTCCGTGGTTCTGGCTCGGCGCGCTCGCGGTCGCGGTGCCATTCGTGCTGCACCTGCTCCGGCGAGAGGAGGCGCGGCGACTGCGGTTCACCGCGGTGGAGTTCATCGAGCGGACGCCCGTGCTGTTTCGTGCGCGGCGCTGGCCGTCCGACTGGCTGTTGTTGGCGCTTCGAATGGCGGCGGTCCTGCTGCTCGCCGTGGCGTTTGCACGGCCGTATCTCGAAGGAGGGCAGGCGGCAACGCCGGCGACCATCGTCGCGCTGGATGTGTCGTACAGCATGGATGCGCCGGGTCGCTTCGAGGCGGCCCGCAAGCGGGCGGCCGCGGCGATTCGGAAGGTGTCGGGAGCGAGCGCCGTTGGCCTCGTGGCTTTCGACGACCGCGCGCGGACGGTGATGGATCCCATCGACGACCGCGGGGTTGCCCTCGCCGGGCTCGAACGGCTGCGAGCCGGCGTTCGGGGCACCAATTATCGCGGCCTTCTGGAGCACGTGGATTCACTCCTCGATGGTCGGCCCGGACGACTCGTCGTCGTGACGGACCTCCAGCGTGAAGGATGGACGGGCCACGCGGTAACCAGAGGGGCGCTCGAGTTGACGGTCGAAGACGTCGGCGGGCCGGTGGAGAACGTCGCCATTACCGCGGTCGAGAGAACGGCAAACGGCGTGCGAGCGATCGTCCAGAACTTCGGGGCTCGCCCGCGTGAGGCGGTCGTGCACCTGAACGTGGAGGGGAGAGGCGCGCTGGGTGAGCAGCGCATCACCGTTCCTCCGGGTCGCGCCCTGCCGGCCGAGATTCGCGCTGCGGTGCCGGCCGAGGGCGTCGCCCGTGTGACGGTGCGCGATCGCGGGGGACTGCCGGCCGACGATGAGCGAGTGTTGCTGCTCGACGCTCCGGCCCCAGCGCGCCTCCTGGCAATCGTCGGCGGGAGGGGCGCGTCGTCTCGCGTCTTCTACTTGCAGCGTGCGCTCGAAGCCGCATCGGCCGGCGGCAAGTCCGGGCTCGAGGTGTTGGGCGCGGCTGCAGTACGTGAGCTCAGCGCAGAGAAGCTCGAGGACGCCGAGGTCGTGTTGCTGCTCGGGACCGCCGGCGTCGACCGCGGCTTGGGTGGACGGTTGCGCGACTACGCGCGCGGTGGTGGCCGCGTGCTCATGGCGATTGGCCCCGACGCCGATGCGGGGGTTGTGTCGAGCCTGCTCGCAGCGGCGGGTGCGGCCATCACACCTGGTGATCCAGGTCGCTTTCCCGTGACGCTCGCGCCGCTCGATCGGCGACACCCGGTCTTCGAAGCGTTTGGCGAGGCAGCCGGCGGTCTCATGCGTGTCCGGTTCGAGCAGGCGGCGCATATCGAAGCCAAGGGATCGGCGCGCGTCCTGGCTCAGTTCACCAACGGCTGGCCCGCCTTGATCGAGCTGCCGCTCGGCAAGGGGCGGGTGCTGCTGTTTGCATCGGACTTGAACTCGGCGTGGAACGATTTTCCCGTGCACGCCGCCTTCGTTCCGTTCGTGCACGAGATCACACGGTATCTCGCACGCGAACGACGGGACGAGTCGGACTGGTTGCTACGGGACGTGCCGGCGGAGCAGGCGGACCGGCCCGGCGTCTTCCCGGTCGGGCCGCGTGGCCGCCGCGTGGCCTTGAACGTCGACGTGAGCGAGTCGCTGTTGGACCGCGAGTCGATCGAGGCCTTTCAGTCTCATGTGCGGCAGGCCCCCGCATCCCGTGAGGAGGTGTCGCGGAGGGCCGAGCGTGGCACCGAATCGAGCCAGGCCCTCTGGCGCTATGTGCTCATGCTGCTCGCCGGGTTGTTGGTGGTCGAGAGCGTGGTCGCACGCCGGCGCGTCACCTATCAGAAACAGGACGTAGCGCGCGGCGTGCCTTCGATCGTGTGATTGTTGAGGGAGCGATGACCAATTCCGCGCCTACGTTTCTGACAGTGTTGGACGAGGTCCGACGCCGCTGGCGCCGGGTCGCCTGGCTGCGCGTGTCGACCGAGCTCCTCCTGGTTGCTGCGGGAGCGTTGCTCCTGCTCGCGGTCATCGATCGCTGGCTTGCGCCGACGAGCGGCCGTCTGGCGGCGGTGGCGATCGTGATTGGCATGAGCGCGGCCGTGACCGCCGCGTACCGCGCGTGGCCGCTTCGCCGCCGGCCAACCAATCGTGACGTCGCGCGTCTCGTCGAGGAGCGCTGTCCCGGGTGCGAGCAGCGCCTGGTGAGCGCCGTCGACGCCGGGCCGAGCCTTCTGAAACCGCTGTTGGAAAATGATGCGACGCGCGTTGCGGCGACTCTCGACCTCGAGCAGGTCGTGCCCGGCGCCCGCATACGAACCGCGGCGCGCGGTCTGGCGCTGGCGCTGGTCGCCCTGGCTGCGATTGGACTCCTGTCGCGAAATACCGTGATTCGTGCGGGGCGCGCCGCCTGGTTCGTCGTGTGGCCGCCGGAGATCACCGTGACGGTCACGCCGGGCAACGCGCGCATTCCTCAGGACGATCCCCTCACGATTCGCGCTCGGATCAGCGGTGTGCCGCGCGGTGTGGATCTCCCGATGCCGGAGCTCCGCGTGAGCGCCGGCGCCGCGCACCGTGCCCAGCCGATGAAGCCATCGGACGGCGGAGGCTTCGAGCTCCACCTTGCGAGAGTCACGCGCGGCTTCACCTATCGCGTGGCTGCCGGCGCGGTGGCGTCGGACGAGTACCGCGTAGAGGCGTTGACCCGCCCGCGTGTGACGCGCGTTGACGTGGATTACAAGTATCCAGCGTTTACCGGTCTCGCGCCGCGCGCCATCGAAGACAGCGGCGACGTGTATGCACCCGCGGGCACCCAGATTCGCCTGCGCGTGCACACCAACAAGTCTCTCGCGTCGGCCGCGTTCGTGAGAACCGATGCAAAACGGAACACGCCAATGCGCGTGCTGAGCGATACCGTCGCGGAGACGGCGTTCACGCTGGACCGCAACGGCGGGTATCGTGTCGCGTTGCGTGACCGCGATGGCCTGTTCAGCCCGGGAGACACCGAGTTCTTCCTGCGCGTGGTCGACGATCGTCCACCCGAGGTTCGCATCGTCCGCCCGGAAGGAGACCGTACGGTGACACGGCTCGAGGAGGTGGCGATCGAAGCGCGCGCCGACGACGATTACGGTATCGACGAGCTCGAGATCGTCTATGCCGTCCGTGGCGAGAAGGAGCAACGCGTTGCGCTCGGAGGAGGCGCGAAGTCACCCCAGCGCGGCCCCGGCCGCACTGGGGGCTCCGACAAGGAAGACTCGTCCCCGGCGCGCAACGGGCGTGGCACATCAGTGGCGGGCGGCCATACCCTGTTCCTCGAGGAGCTGGACGTTCAGCCGGGTGACTTCATCTCCTACTACGCGCGCGCGGTCGACGTCGGCCGCGGGAAGCGGCCGACCGAAGCACGCAGCGATATCTTCTTTCTGGAGGTTCGCCCGTTCGCCGAGGAGTTCGCAGCGGCGCAGAGTCAGGCCATGGCGATGGCCGGCGCCGGCGGCGGCCTCGAGGATCTCGCAGCGGCGCAGAAGGATCTGATCATCGCAACCTGGAAGCTCGATCGCCGGGCCAGCGGGGGCCAATCGACGCAGGACATCCGGGCCTTGGGACGCGCACAGGCAGAGCTGCGCGACCAGGCGGCGCAGCAAGCGGCGCGAGCGACCTTCGGAGGGCTTGGGCGCCGGAGGGGTGCGGACGAAGACGAAGAGGACGGCGAGGGTGAGGCAGGCGCGCGGCTGCCGATTGCACGGGCGGCGGAGGCGATGTCGCGTGCTGCCGAGGCGTTGAACGATCAGCAAACGTCCGCCGCGCTCCCGCACGAGATGGAGGCGTACAACGAGCTGCTGCGGGCGGATGCCGACGTCCGGCGCCGGCTCCTGGCGCGCCAGCAGGGAGGCGGTGGCGGCCGCGGACGGAGCGGCACGGAAGATCTCTCGGCGTTGTTCGACCGCGAGCTGTTGCGCGAGCAGACTACCAACTACGCGCAGCAGACCACGGCCAGTCAGGCACCCGACTCGCGCGAGTCCTCCGCGCTCGAGCGCCTCCGCGAGCTCGCGCGCCGCCAGGACGACCTGGCTCGAGCGCAGCGAGAGCTTGCTCGCAATCGCGCGCGCACCGCAGACGAGGAGGTCAAGCGGCACCTCGAGCGGCTCACGCGAGAGCAAGAAGAGCTCCAGCGGCAAGCCATGCAGCTCGCGCGCGAGCTGGAGAAGCAGCAATCGGCGGCTGCGGGCCAAGGAGACGGTCAGGGCGCCGAGCAGCAGGAGTCCTCGTCCTCAGGTCGTGGGAGCGCACCAGACGACAGGGAGAGGCGTCGGGGCGAGGGTGGCGAGTCAGGCGGCAACCAACGACAAGCGGACGCGACGCGCGACGCACGTGACGGCGCGGGCGAGCTCAGTGCAGCCATGCGA
>JBOGIN010000588.1:0-3920 GCA_050742275.1 Vicinamibacteraceae bacterium | reverse complement strand
CCCCAAGGAGGCGTGACGGACCCGTGAAAGTGCTGTTCGTGTATCCCGAGTTCCCCGACACGTATTGGAGCTTTCGACACGCGCTGAGGTTCTACGGCAAGCGGTCTGCCTTCCCGCCGCTCGGACTGTTGACCGTGTCGGCCCTGCTGCCAGCCTCATGGGAGCGTCGTCTCGTGGACTTGAACGTACGCCCGCTCGCCGACGCGGAGATCAAATGGGCGGACCTGGTCCTCATCAGCGCGATGCTGGTTCAGAAGGAGTCACTGCGCCGTGTGGTAGCGCGCAGCAAAGCGTTGGGGAAGCGCGTGGTGGTCGGCGGACCGTATGTCACGACGCTCGCGGAGCCAATGGCCGGTGTCGATCATCTCTTTCTCGGCGAGGCCGAATCGACCTTGCCGGAGCTCGTGGCCGACCTGCAGCGTGGCGAGGCGAAGCCGGTCTATCAGGCCGTCGAGCGGCCTTCGTTGGCGCTCAGCCCGGTGCCACATTTCCATCTCGCCAGTCTCGGTCATTACCTCGAGATGTCAGTGCAGTACTCCCGCGGCTGTCCGTTCCAGTGCGAGTTCTGCGACATCATCGAGATCTACGGCCGTGTGCCGCGCACGAAGAGCAACGAGCAGCTGTTGACCGAGCTGGATGAGCTCCTCCGCCTCGGCTGGCGGGGCCATGTCTTCATCGTGGACGACAATTTCATCGGCAACAAGCGCGACGTCAAACGCCTGCTGCCCGCGCTGGCGGAATGGTCCGAGCGCCACCGGCATCCCTTCACGTTCCTCACGGAAGCCAGCGTGAACCTGGCCGATGACGATGAGCTGCTCGACATGATGCGTCGTGCCAGGTTTCGGTCGGTGTTCCTCGGTATCGAGACACCGGTTCAAGAAAGCTTGCAGGAGACGCTGAAGCACCAGAACATTCGTCGCAATCTCGTGGACGCGGTGCGCAAGATCCAGGGATATGGCCTCGATGTCATGGCCGGCTTCATCGTTGGCTTCGACAATGATCCGGACGATATCTTCCAGCAGCAGATTGACTTCATCCGGGAAAGCGCCATTCCACTGGCGATGGTGGGCTTGCTGCAGGCGCTGCCGGGCACCGCCCTCTGGCGCCGGCTCGAACATGAGGGACGATTGCTCTCCGAAGGGACGGGTCACCTCGAGTGCTCGCTCACGTTCATTCCCAAAATGGACCGCGTGCGTCTACTCGAGGGCTACCGCACGATCGTCCAGACCGTCTATGCGCCGCACGAGTATTACGGTCGCACACTCGATTGTCTTTCACGTCTGGCCAAGAGGTTGCCCGTACAGCGGCGCGCCACGCCGTTCGATGATCTGGTGGCGCTGGGCCGGGTCCTGGTGACACTCGGGGTACGAGACGACGCACGCGGTGAGTTCTGGAAGTTCTGCCGTTCGGTATTGGCCGATCATCGCGACCAATTCGAGTTGGCGATGCGCCTCGCAGCCATCGGCTACCACCTGCGGACGGTGGCGAAGACCAGCACGTAGCGCAGACCTCGACTTCTCGACATGCAGGCCACGAACGTCATCACTCGCGAGTCGACCGGAGCCGCTGGCGCATGCTACCAGATGCCGGCCAACGAGCACCACGCGGTCATGCTCCACCTCAACGAGAATCTGTTTCTCGATGAAGCGAGCGAGCAGGC
Organism: Vicinamibacteraceae bacterium; assembly: GCA_050742275.1. Lineage (GTDB taxonomy): Bacteria > Acidobacteriota > Vicinamibacteria > Vicinamibacterales > Vicinamibacteraceae > WHTT01. The sequence goes on along the minus strand of JBOGIN010000588.1, from coordinate 2,260 downwards.
ACTCGTGCGCGAGGCCATGCTGGGCGATTTGCACCGTTATCCACCCGGTGGCGATTACCTGCTGCGCCAAGCGATCGGAGAGGCCTGCGGTATCTCACCCGATGCCGTGCTACCCAGCGCAGGCGCCACCCATGCCATTCAGCATCTGCTGTTGCGCTTCGTTCCTGTGCTCCGAACCGTGGTCCTTCCAAGCCCAACGTGGAGTTTCTACGCCGCCTGCACAGCGGCTGCGGGTGGAGAGGTTGTCGAGGTGCCACTGCGCAACGAGAGCGGCTGGTTCGAGTACGACCTGCCGGCGCTCGATCGACTGCTGACCGCCCGCGAGAAGGCGCTGGTCATCGTGCCCACGCCGAACAACCCGACTGGGCACAGCCTGCCCTACGATGATCTCCGGCGGCTCGCCCTGCGCCATCCGCGGTGCCTCTTCATGATCGACGAGGCGTACTTTGGCTTTGGCGACAGAGACCTGCGTGCCGCAGCACGCCACCTGCAACAGCTCGACAACGCGGTCGTCATCCGAAGCTTCTCGAAGGCGTACGGCCTCGCGGGCCTCCGATGCGGCTTCGTCCTGGCCCCTGGCGCAATCCGTCAGAGTCTGGCCGGCCCGTTCCTGCCCTTTGGCCTCCCGCTGTGGGTGCAGCGGATAGCCGCCGCGCGACTGCGCGATGCCAGCTACCTGTCCCTCGTACGGGTACGCTGCCGGGCCGCGCAGAGAGCGCTTCGCCAGGCGCTTCGCGGATGCAGGACCGTACGCGCCTACGTGTCCGACGCCAACTTCTGTTTGGTCCGCACGACCGCCGGGAAGGCGGCCGCGCGCACACAGGCGCTGGCTGCCGCCGGCTACGTCGTCAAGCAGGTGAGCCACCGTGATCTACGGATCACGCTGGCGAACCCCGACGTCATGCGGTCCGTTGCCCGCGTGCTCCGCGAGACGGAGGATCTGCCATGAAGCCGATCAGTCCAGTTCCTCGAGACATCTTGGCGGCGAGTGAACGGCGCACCTCACGCCTCACAATCAAGCGCGCAGAGACGCCGGAGGAGCTGCAAGGCCTCTTCCGATTGAACTACCGCACGTACGTGGAGGAGCTCGGCCAGGACGCCAGAAGCGAGACCGGCGCTCTCGTGGATCCGTTCCACGACAGCAGCGTCTATTTCATCGCCAAGGACGGCCAGGTCGTCGTCGGCATGGCGGCGATTACGCTCCCCGGCCATACGTTCTCCATGGAGAAGTCTCTGGCAGACCCGAGCATTATCTGGCGGCTCCGCGATCGTGCGTGTGAGTTTCGCCGACTGGCGCTCCATGCGGCCTATCGACGCTCCGGTCTCTACGTTCGCCTGGTCGAGGCGCTCGCCCAGTACTGTGTCCAGCACGACATCCCTTGTGTGTTCATCGCCGCCATCGAGCGCCACGTGGGCCTCTACGCGAAGCTTGGCTTCGAGCCGTTCGACCGGCCATTTTCGAAGGGACGCGTCCGATACCAGCCGATGATGCATGCCGCCAAGGTGTGAGCGATGCTGGCGACAAATCGCGTCGCGACGGCGGCCCGCGAGCCGAGCGGCGCGATGTCGTTATAGTACGCTGACACGACCTGATCGAAAGAACCGATGGCCGTCTGGTTCATTCATCGATGACTGCTGAGCGTCGAATCCAGAGGTGCATGCCGTTATCGGCACGTGCCAGCACATACAGCTCGTCGTTGACGACAGCGGTCTGGATGGTCGAGTAGTTCGCGACGTCGTCCCACGCGCTGTCATCGGCCCAGCGCGGCATGTTGATCGACAGAAGATCCCAGCGACCGTTCCCGGCGTCGAGCTTCCACGTGTGCATGCCCCTGCCCGCACGGGCGAGGAGGTACAGCTCGTCCCCCACCGCGGCCGTCTGAATCGTGGAGTAGTTGGCAACATCGTCCCAGCCGTTGTCATCGGATAGCGCCGGTTGGTTGAGCGTCAGCCGCTGCCAGCGGTTCCCCTTCGGGTCGAACTTCCAGGTGATGATTCCCTTGTTCGCGCGCGCCACCAGATACAGCTCACCGCCGGCGACGGCGACCTGGATGGTCGAGTAGTTCGTGATGTCGTTCCAGCCATCGTCGTCCGACAGGGCCGGGTCATGGAGCGTCAATCGCGGCCAGCGCTTCCCTGCGACGTCGAACTTCCACGTCATGATGCCCCGGTTCGCACGCGCCACCAGATACAGCTCACCGCCGGCGACGGCGACCTGGATGGTCGAGTAGTTCGTGATGTCGTTCCAGCCATCGTCGTC
>JBOGIN010000587.1:0-2269 GCA_050742275.1 Vicinamibacteraceae bacterium | reverse complement strand
ACAGCGTCTCGCCACTGAGCACCGCGGTGTACTTGAGCTGCGCGGCGTAGCCCGGCTGCTCCTGTAGTGTCGTGGCCGCGCTCTCGATGAAGGCGGCGTCGGCGTCCTGCCGGTGATAGCGGTCCTTCTGGTTGTAGTTGTAGACCCCTTGGATGCGATGGTTCGGTGTGAGCCGCGCGGTGAGCTTGCCGGAGCCGTTCCAAATCAGGTTGTCGTCCAGCGGGTGCGTCCCGTCTGGATTGCGCACGGCCAACACTTCCTTGTCCACGCGCCAGCGCCGGAACGACCCAAAGAACCAAAGCCGATCGCGCATGAGCGGCCCGCCGGCGCCGGCGTTGAAGTCGTACTGCGTCACGACCGGGTTCCCGCCCGGAAAGTCGAACCGCTCGCTGACCTCCTGAAAGTTCTCCGACTGCATGCCGTCGTCGGCGTAGTAGTAGCGGAGATCGCCAGTCCAGGTGTTGCCGCCGGCCTTCGTGACCATGTTCATGTACACGCCGCCGATCGAGACCTCGGCAGGGATGGCGGAGGTTTGATAGTTCGTCTCCTCGAACATGCCTTGGTCGTAGTAGACCATCGTGCCGCCGCCACCGTTGCCGGGCCAGTTCACAGAGAGACCGTCGACAGCGAACGTCTTGTCGTCACCGCGCGACCCGTGCGCGGTGATATCGCTCTGTTGCATGCCTTGCGTCCCACCGACGTCATACGTGCCGACGGCGACGCCGGGGATGATCTTGGCGAGCGACCAGGCGTCGCGGCCGGTCGGGATCGCCTCGAGGATCTCCTGGCCCATGACTGTCTGCTGGACGTTCGATCGGGTGTCGACGACGGGCGACTCTCCCGTCACCGTCACGCGATCCTCCAACGTGCCGACGCCGAGCTCGGCGTTGATCGTCGCCACGAACCCGGCGCTCAGCCGCACGCCGCGCCGATCGACCGGCGTGAAGCCGGGCAGCTCGAACGTGACGTCGTAGTCGCCCGGCGGTAGACCGTCGATGCGGTAGGTCCCCTGTTGGTCGGTGACGGCCGACTGCGGGCCGCCGATGAGCCGCTCGCCGGTCACGGTGACCGTCACGCCGGGCAGAATGCTGTCCGTGCTATCCGAGACGGTGCCGGTGATCGTGCCGGTGAGCATCTGTGCGGCGGACGCAGCAGCAATGCCGAGCAACGACAGCGTGACCATCAAACCGCGAACGACAGCAGACATCCGACCTCTCCTTCCGCGACGGGCAACGGCGCCCGCCTTCGGCGTCGTCGCTCGACGGACGGCGCAGTGCGCCTGCCGCCCGAAGATCTAACGCGCACGGTGGGCTCAGGCGGGGTATAGCACACGGTTTTTAATATGGTCAACAAATCTTGGTCCCATTTCCAGAATCTGTCGCACGCTGTGCCGTCCAGTGAAAATTGGTTGCACGATGTGCGACGCAGCCGTCCTTCTGGTGATCGATCGCTCACGCGGACGTGCAACGCCAGCACCGCTGACGGGCGCGCCCTGCGCCCGAACCCCAGAATTCCCAGAATTCACTTGTGTTGACAATCGTGGGGGCCGCCTTTAGGCGGCCCAGGGCCGGCTGAAGCCGGCCCCTACGGTCAACACAGGTGCATTCCGGGCTAGCTCGCGCCTTGCGGCGGCGACCAGGAGACGGCGAGCGCCTCTGCGCCCGATCCGTCGTAGGGGTTGAATCGTGCGTTCACGAACCGGTGCGGCACCGACGAGTCGATGAAGCAGGAATCGCCCGGGAAGAGCGTCTCGCGCAGCCTGCCGTCGTCGCGCTCCGTCATCAGGCCCACGGCGCCCTTCAGGACGTAGACGAACTCCTGTCCGGCGTGCTGGGACAACGGCGCCGGCCGGGCGCCGCGTCGGCTGAGCCGCACGAGGTGCGGCCGCATGCCGCGATCTGGAGGCCCGTTGGCGAGCGCCTCGAGCCGCGCGTCACCGAAGCAGCCGAAACCTTGATCGGCGTCGACCGCCGATCGCCGCGAGCCCTCGCGGACCTGCTTGGCCCGCCGGATGCCGTAGAACGGCCGCTCGACGACGGTGCTGGCGATGAAGTACTCCATGGGCTTGCGAAACGTGTGGCACATCCGAAGGAGCAGGCCGAGCGAGACGGGCCGGTGCCCGCGCTCGATGTTGGCGAGCCGCCTGACGCTGATGTCCAGGTGACGGGCGAACTCACCCGCCGACATGCCCAGGGCCCGTCGCAAGAAGACAATCTTGTTGGCGATCTCCTGCACGGGGTCCTTGTGGGGCGCTTCCATCAGATAGATC
>JBOGIN010000586.1:0-6302 GCA_050742275.1 Vicinamibacteraceae bacterium | reverse complement strand
ACCTGGCGTAGCGTGCGCAGGACCTCACGAACGTCCACGGCCGACACGTTTGGAAACGCCGTGACGAGATCGCGCTGGAACCGTGCGCGCGCCAGCGTGTCGGCAGGCGCCCGCAGCACACCGAGATACCAATGCGGCGCGCCATCCAGGGCGCCCGGACGGAAGACGAACATGAAGCCGCCGCTGCGGGCGTCGCTCCAATCGACTTCGCGCACGCTGGTCACACGTGTGGCAATGACACGGCCGGCCACATCGAAGGAAACGACGTCTCCGAGCTCGAGGCCGTCCTCTCGCACGTTCTGTTCGATGGACACTTCCGGCAAGGAGCCGCGCGCGGCCGGCCAGAACTCGCCCGCGATCACGCGTTCGTTCGACGCCAGACGGTCGCGATACGTGACCGTGTACTCACGCGAGGGGCCGCCGCGCTCCCGCACCTCTTCCGGGCTCTCTGCCTGGATCCGGCGTCCCCGAATGCCAACGACACGCGCCCGCAGCACGGGGAGGAGCTGGATGTCGCCATCGATCCGCCACTGCCGCACGAACGCCCGCACGCCGGGAACCTGATCTTCCTGCACATCGATGAGGAACATGTCCGGCGCGTCGCTGCGCAGCTCGAGCGCCAGCTCGCGCAGCAGATTCACCTCGACCAAACGCACGCCGAGAATGAAGAACGTCCCGACGCCGACCGCGAGCAGGATCACGCGTGTTTGGTTCCCCGGACGGCTGACCGCGAGCACCGCGTGCCGCAGCGGAAACCAACGGCTCGACGCCAACGGCCGAACGACCCGAACCAGCAGGCTGCCCGCCGCACCCAAGGCCAGCGCGACGCCAACGAATCCGAGCGAGACGGTCGCCCCGACGCGCAGCGATCCAGCCTGCCAGGCGGCAAGCCCTACCAGCCCCGCCACCACGACGGCGGCAACTCCCGCCTGCGTCGCATCGACATCCGCGAGACGCGCACGCCACCGCGTGGCCATGCTGGCCACCCTCCGCCGGGCGCCCGCCGTCTCCGTCGTCCGGGTCGCCAACGACTGCCGCGCCGCCTCATCCCGCAGCAGCAGCAACGGCTTCACGCGGCGCACCTCGAGCAGCGGCACCAGCGCGAACAGCAGCGATACCAGAACGCCCACGCCGCCGGCATGCAGCGCCGCGGCCCATGTCAGGCCGAAGCGAAGGGACTGCAGCTCGGAGGCCACGCTGCGCGGCACGAACGGCACGGCAGCCGCTGCCAGCGCAAGGCCACAGGCGCTCCCGAGCGCCGCCAACAACGCCACCTGCGTGACGTAGACCGCCAGCACTCGAGCGCTCGCCGCGCCAAGGCACTTCAGCACGGCTATGCTCCTGAGCTTCTGCCGCACGAAGACACGCGTGACACTCCACACGCCGACGCCACCGAGCACCACCATGGCAAAGCCCACGAGGCTCAGGTAGTTCTCGCTGGTCTCCAGCCGATCGCCGATGCGATCCTCGGTACTGCGATACGAACGGACCGACGCGAGGGCCGGCCTGAGCAGGTCGCGAAGCTTGCTTTCCAGCGACGCCAGCGAGCTCTCGGGAACGCGCAGGCGCGTGACATAGCGTGCGCGACTGCCGGGCCCCAGCAGGTCCGTCGCCCGCAAGGCTGCGCGGTCGATCAGCACCCGCGGGCCGAACGTGAATCCGCCAAGACGACGGCCCGGTTCCGACCGCAGCACACCGCGTATCTCGAATGTGACGCGGCCGATGACGATCTCGTCGCCGACCCCGATCCCCAGCTGCACGAGCAGCTCCGGCCGCACGAGCGCGCCGCGGTCCGCCAGGAGAGCGTGCGTGTACGGCCTGCCGTCGGCGAGCGCCACGGTGCCGTAGAGCGGAAACCGCGCGTCAACGCCGCCGAGCTCGATCATGCGAGCGGTGGCCTTGGCGACGTCGGCTGGGCGCACCATCGTCGCGGTCTCGATGGATGCCGACCGCGCGCCAACGGCCGCCTCGTCCAACAGGCGCTCCATGCGGTCGCGGAGCCTCGGCTGGAGCGGCTGGTTCGCCTGCACGACCAGATCGCCGGCGGTCAGCGTGCGCGCCTCTCGCGCGATCGCCCCCCGCACGTTCTGAATCACCGAACGCAGCGCCGCAATCGCCCCGACGCCAATCGCCACGCAGAGAAAGAAGAACAGCAGCCTGCGCCAGGAGGCGCGCAGCTCACGAACCGTCATCCGGAAGACGAACAGCATCGCTATTTCAGTGCCGCGGATGTTGTAGGGTGACAAGGTGACGGGGTGACAAGGTGAGGGGCTGGGGGTGATGCGGTGACGATCCGGCCGTCGCGCAGTTGCACTCGAACATCGGCACGCGCGGCCAGCTCGACATCGTGCGTCACCAGCACGAGCGTCGTATCGCGCTGCCGGTGGACGAGGAACAGGAGATCGATGACGTGTCGGCCGTTCTCGCTATCGAGGTTCCCGGTCGGCTCATCGGCCAGCAGAATCGGCGGGGCGTTCGCGAGGGCGCGTGCGAGCGCCACGCGCTGCTGCTCGCCGCCGGAGAGCTGTGACGGATAGTGGTGCGCGCGGCCGTCGAGCCCCACCTCGCTCAGCAAGACCCGCGCGCGTGCCGCGGCGTCTCGACCGCCCCTGAGCTCGATCGGCACCATCACGTTCTCCACGGCCGTGAGCGAAGGCATCAGGTGAAAGAACTGGAACACGAAGCCGATCTTTTCACCGCGGACGCGCGCCAGCGCATCCTCCGAGAGGGCGGTGATCCGCATGCCGTCCACCACGATGTCTCCCGTCGTCGGCTGGTCGAGACCGGCCATCAAGCCGAGCAGCGTCGACTTGCCACTGCCGGACGGCCCCACGATCGCCATCGTTTGCCCCGCGGGCACGACGAGATCCAGTGGATGGAGGATCACCAGCGGCTGGCCGCCGCTCGTGACCGTCTTCGACACGTTGTGCAGCTCAATCATGATGCGGGTGACTTCGCGAGGAGCGGCTCCAGCACGCTCCAGACGTTCCCGGCGACACGTCTGGCCCCCTCAGCGTTGGGGTGGATGCCGTCTGCTTGATTCAGCGCCGGGACGCCGGCCACGTCTTCGAGGACGAATGGCAGCAGGCGCACGCCTGGTGTGCGTGCAAGATCTTCGAACGCGCGGCGGAACTCGGTGGTGTACGACGCGCCAAAGTTAGGTGGCGCCTCCATTCCACACAGCAGCACGTCGATGTCACGCGCCCGCGCCCGCTCGATAATCGCACCGAGATTCGCCTTCATCTGCGCGACGGTCAGGCCACGCAAGCCGTCGTTGCCGCCAAGCTCGAGCACGAGAATGCGCACGTCTCCCTCGAGCACCCAGTCCAGGCGCCGCAGGCCGCCAGCCGAGGTATCGCCGGACACACCCGCTGCGGCCACCGCGTAGTCGTATCCCGCGGCGTCCAGCAGTCGTTGCAGGACCGCGGGAAACGCTTCGTCCGGCGCCAGGCCCAAGCCCGCCGCGATGCTGTCGCCGAGCACGACGATGCGCGGGCGCCCGTCCGGTGCGGGCGCGGTGTCCCGTGCATCGGGCGGCGCCTGCTGGGGAATTGAATCCGCATCAGTGGGATCGGAGCGCCCGCGGGTGCAGGCGGTCACGACGAGCAGCAGCACAGCGGCGGTGAGCAGCGTGCGTGGAGTTTGTCCAGGGCTAATCCGCATTGTCTCGCGTACATTGTGACCCAGCTTGGAAGACGTAGGAACACGAGGGCGGGTTCCCAGATCTGCTAGCATAGTCGGCGTTTTCTCCAAACGCAGCATTGAGAGGATCCGATGAATCGATGGCTCAGCGTCTCGTCCGTGTCTTGTCTCGTTCTGATGGCAGCCGGTGTCCTGGTCGCAGCGCAGCAAGGTTATGAGCCCACGCCGGGCGAGATGCCACCACCCGCCGAAGCGGCGCCCGTTGTGACGCCCGGCGACAGCGCTGCGCCGCCTTCGGACGCCATCGTGTTGTTCGACGGTAAGGATTTGTCGCATTGGGTAAGCGAGAAGGGACAAGGCGCGGCTGGTTGGAAGGTCGAGAACGGCTACATGGAAGTGGTGAAGGGCGCCGGCGGTATCGCCACGAAACAACGTTTTGGTGACAGCCAGCTCCACATCGAATGGGCGGCGCCGGCCGAAGTCGAAGGCGAGAGTCAGGAGCGCGGAAACAGCGGCGTGTTCCTGCAGGGCGTCTATGAGGTGCAGGTCCTCGACGCGTATCAGAACGAGACGTACTTTCACGGCACCGCCGGATCGGTTTACAAGCAGCACGCGCCACTCGTGAACGCGGCAAGAAAGCCCGGCGAATGGCAGACGTACGACATCATCTTTCGAGCGCCGACGTTCGACAGTAGCGGTGCGGTCACGGCGCCCGCCTACGTCACCGTGCTCTGGAACGGCGTGCTGGTGCAGGATCACGTCGAGGTCAAGGGCACGACGACTCACCAGGGCGCGCCGAAATACGAGGCGCACGGCGCCGAGTTGCCCTTGCTCTTGCAGGACCATGGGAATCCCGTGCGCTTCCGGAACATCTGGATCCGCAAGTTGTAGGGAGGAGAAAGGCACCCGGTTCCTTTTTCCGTGCAATGCCTACCGCATCTCCCGCGCCCTCCGATGGCGTGACGCTCGACGGCGGCCCATTGACCATCGACCAGGTCGAGCGCGTCGCGCGGGGTGGCGCCTCCGTTCATCTCGGCCCGATGGCTGCGTCGCAGGTGCGCACGTCGCGTCAACGCGTCGAGGCCGTCCTTCCTTCCGAGCGGGTGCTCTACGGAATCAATACCGGCTTTGGATCGCTCTCGCGTGAGCGGATCGCGCGGGGCGAGCTGCGGGATCTCCAGCACAATCTCGTGCGGTCGCACGCCGCCGGCGTTGGCCTGCCGCTGCCAGAATCGCTCGTCCGCGCCACGATGGTGATCCTGGCGGCTTCGCTCTGCCGTGGCTATTCCGGCGTTCGCCTCGAGCTGGTCGAGCACATTGTCGCGCTGCTCAACCGGCGCATCACGCCCATCGTCCCGAGCGTCGGGTCGGTGGGCGCTTCTGGAGATCTGGCGCCGCTGGCCCACATCGCGCTGGTCCTCATCGGCGAGGGGCGAGCCACGCGAAACGGCCAGCCGCTCGACGCGGCGGCGGCCCATGCCGAGCTGGGCCTCACCCCTCTCGATCTCGAGGCCAAGGAGGGTCTCGCGCTCGTCAATGGCACGCATCTGATGGCGGCCGATGCCGCGCTGCTCTGTGCCGACGTCGCGCGGCTGTTCGATGCCGCGCTGCTCGCCAACGCGATGTCGAACGACGCGGCAAAAGCCACCGATACGTTCCTCGATCCACGCGTTTACGACGTGCGCGCCCAACCGGGACCACGCGCGGTCGCGGGCTCGCTGCGATCGTGTCTGCAGGGCTCGACGATCGTCTCGTCACACCGCACGAACGACCCACGGGTGCAGGATCCGTATTCGTTCCGATGCGCGCCGCTGGTGCTGGGGACGGCCCTGGATGCGTTTCTCTACGTGCGCGACCGGGTTCGCGACGAGCTCGCCGCGGTAACCGACAATCCGCTCGTCTTTTCGGATGATGCGATCGTCTCGGCCGGTAACTTCCACGGCATGCCGGTTGCCCTTCCGCTCGACGTCTTGGGTCTGCTGCTCACCCACGTTGCCGGCATCGCGCAACAACGGGTATTCGCGCTGCTGGCCGCGCGGGACCCCGAGAGCGGGCTCGTGCCGCATCTCAGCCCGAAGCCTGGCCTCTGCTCCGGCCTGATGCTGGCGCAATACACTGCCGCCGCTTGCTGCAACGAGCTCGTGGGCCTCGCGGCGCCAGCGACGGTTGCAAACCTCCAGACCAGCGCCGGCATCGAGGATTACAACTCCTTCGGGCCGCGCGCCGGCGCGAAGGCGCGCCGCGCCTTGGAGCTCGCTCGCTGGGTGGTCGCAATCGAGCTGCTCTGCGCCGCGCAGGCTCTGGAGCTCCATCGGCCGCTACGCTCGGGCGAGGCCGTCGAGCGCGCCTGGGAACGCATCAGGACCGTGGTGCCGTCCCTGACGACGGATCGGCCGCCGGGACCGGATATCGAGGCCCTGGCACGGTTGGTAGAAGAGGACGCCTTCGCGCTCGGAGACGCTTCGCCGTTACGAGCAGGGACCAAGGGGTCAAGGGATCGAGGGGGCAAGGGTGGGCTGTTCTAACGCAAGGCGGCACAAGACGACGGACCCCTTGACCCCTAGACCCCTTGATCCCTTGATCCCTTGATCCCTGATCCCTGATCCCTGATCCCTGATCCCTGATCCCTGATCCCTTACCGATGCCCGTACTCCAAAACA
>JBOGIN010000585.1:0-5033 GCA_050742275.1 Vicinamibacteraceae bacterium | reverse complement strand
GGATAGGCTCATGCGTAGCTGGCTCTGCGTCGTTGTCCTATTGCTCGGGGTGTCTCTTGACTTCCCGGTCCTTGCGCAGGAACAAGGCGGCAGCATCGAAGGTGCCGTCAGGGATGCGCAAGGCGGCATCCTTCCGGGCGTAACGGTGGAAGCCCAGAGCCCTGCGCTGGTAGGGGCAGAGGCCGTCGTGACCGACGCCACCGGCGCCTACCGGTTCCCGGCGCTTCCGCCCGGTCTCTACGAAATCTCCGCGACGCTTCAGGGCTTTCAGCCGTACCAGATCAGCGGGGTCCGCTTGGAGCTGGGCCAGGTCCTGACCGTCAACGCCACGCTTCAAGTGGAGGGCCTGGCCGAGACCGTCCAAGTGACCGCGGAAGCGCCCCTGATCGACGTGAAGCAAACCGCCGTGACGGCGTCGATTACGCGGGATCTCTTGACGCGGGTACCGATTCAGCGCAACTACACCGACGCGATCAGCATGGCACGAGGCGCCGAGGACGAGCCGAGATCGGGCGGGTTCCAGGTGGATGGCGCGAGCGGATCCGAGAACCGCTTCGTCATCGATGGCCTGGATACCACCGACATCCGCAGCGGCGTCGATAACAAGGGCCTCCGGATGGAGTTCGTCGAGGAGGTGCAGGTCAAGACGAGCGGATACAACGCGGAATATCGCGCGTCGACAGGCGGCGTCGTCAACGCGATCACGCGCTCCGGGAGCAACGCCTGGCACGGGGACGTTGGCCTGTATCACGAGGACAACGAGCTCTCTGGCGATGTCAGGCCCGAGCTGCGGCTCAATCCCGTCGATACGACGATTGCCGAGCAAGTGACCAAGCCTCGCGATGGCGACCGGACGACCGAGCCGACGTTTGCGCTGGGCGGCCCTGTCCTCGGGGACCGCATGTGGTTCTTCGCTGGATACGCGCCGACCTTCCGCCACGAGACGCGGACCGTCACGTTCCTCGAGAACGATCAGACGCAGAGCTTCGTCGACGAAGAGCGTGGGCATCGCGCCCTTGGCAACGTGACGACGCGGCTGAGCGATGCGCTCCGGTTGAAAGTGTCAGTGATGAACGACGAGTTCAGGGGCGGATACGGTTTTCCGACGCTCGAGCCTGACGGCACGAGCTTCGACAATCCGGCGTCCTTTCCCGATACAGTACGGTCGGATTCATTCGATCGGACGGTGTCGGCGGTGGTCGACTGGGCACCCACCAATCGGCTGTACGTCAACGTCGCCACGGGCATCTACGATTACGGTAGCAAGGACGAGGGCGAGCTCTTCGATGGCATCCGTTACCGCTTCGTCGAGAGCAACTTCGGGATGCCGGGGATTCCCGACAATTTCAGGCACGTCGATGGGTACGACAGCTCGATATCGAACGCGCGCAATCTCAAGGACGACTGGCGTCGCATCCAAGCCAGCGGCGACCTGACCTACTACATGAGTGGGCTCGGCGATCACACGTTCAAGACGGGCGTACAATACGAGCGGTTCGGCAACGACGTGGACAGCGGCAATATCCTGCCGGACATTCGTCTCTCCTGGGACGATAGCTGGCAGACGCTCGATGGGCGGAGCGTGCGCGGAGAGTACGGCTATTACATCGTGCGCGAGTTCAAGACGGTGGGGGACGTCACAGGGCACAATCTCGGATTCTTCGTGCAGGACACCTGGACGCTCAGCGACCGGCTGACGTTGAACCTCGGCGTGCGCACCGAGCGGGAGCTGATTCCGTCGTATCGAGACGATGCCCCGGATCTGGAGTTCTCGTTCGCCGACAAGTTCGCGCCGCGCGTCGGGTTTGCCTACGACCTGACCGGCAGCGCGCGCTCCAAGCTCTATGGCTTTTGGGGCGTCTATTACGATCTGATGAAGCTGCACCTGGCGCGCGGGGCGTTCGGCGGCGACAAATGGGTTGACTACATGATCACCCTGGACACGTTCGACTGGCCGTCAATCCAGTGTGACTATCCGCCCACGTCCATCGGATCTGCCTCCTGTCCCGGGACGTTCATCGAAGAGATTGATTACCGCTACCCGTCCAACGGGCCCGAGGCCGTGGCATTGGGCGTGGGCGGTGTCGATCCAAACCTGAAGCCGGTCCGGACGCAAGAGCTCACCGTGGGGTTCGACCAGGAGCTCAACGCCACGATGTCCGTCGGCATCCGCTACGTCCACAAGCAGCTCGACCGCACCATCGAGGACGTCGGCACGCTCGTCCCCGGTGTCGGGGAGATCTACTTCATCACGAATCCCGGCAAGGGCTCCGAGGATTTCGGTCTCTTTCCGCTCGGACGCGACTTCCCACAAATGCCACCGGCCAAGCGCCAATACGACGGCCTGGAGTTCGCGCTCCGCAAGCGATTGGCCGACAACTGGCAGCTCAATGCGGTCTACACGTTCAGCCGTCTCTACGGTAACTACTCGGGTCTCGCCAGCTCCGACGAGTCGGACGATGGTACGGGGCGGACCGATCCCAACGTCGAACGCTACTTCGATGGTCTATACGGCCTCTTCGATACGTCCGGCAGTATTGAGCCCGTCTACGGTGTGCTCGCGACAGATCGCCCGCACATCCTCAACCTGCAGGCGTCATACGACTTCGCCTGGGGCACGACCGTGGGCGCCAACCAGTTGGTTGCCTCCGGTACGCCGACGACACGTGAGATCAGCCAGAACGGCATTCCGGTCTGGTACCGTGGACGAAACAGCGATGGGCGCATCGAGGCGCTCAGCCGGACCGATCTGAGCGTCCAGCACGGGTTTCAGCTCGGCGGAGGGCGCCGGCTCAGCATCGGGGTGCAGATCTTCAATCTCTTCGACGAAGACAACGTGACGAGGATCTTCCAGCAGCCGTATCAGGATCGTTTCAACGTGTCGGATGAGGAGTTCTTCGCCGGTTTCGACCCCGACGCGCTTGCGGCTGCTAATCCAGACGACATTCGTCCGGACCCACGATTCCAGCGGCCGGCGGACTGGCAGGGTGAACGGGAGCTCCGGTTTCTCGCGAAGTTCAGCTTCTGATGCAGGACGTCAACGTCGTGGGGGTCTTGGGATGCGGCCTCATGGGCTCTGGCATCACGCAGGTCGCCGCGCAGAGCGGCTACCGGACGATTGTGGTGGAGGCCGACGAGGCGCTGTTGCACAAGGGGCTCGGCCGCATCGAGCGGTTCTTGAGTGACGGCGTCTCGCGAGGCAAAGTGACAGCAGATGTGAAGGCTGCCACCCTCGCGCGCATCACCGGGAGCACCCGTTACGACGACTTGAAGGAGTGCGCTCTCGTCATCGAAGCCATCATTGAAAACCTCGATGCCAAGCGGGCGGCGTATCGTCAGCTCGATGCCGTGCTGAAGCCGGATGCGGTGATTGCATCGAACACCTCATCGCTGTGTATCACCGAGCTTGCCGCGAGCACGACACGGCCGGACCGGTTCGGCGGCTTGCACTTCTTCAACCCCGTGCCGCTGATGAAGCTCGTCGAGGTCATTCGGGCGCTCACGACGAGCGACGAGACGCACTCAGGGCTCGTCGCGTTTGCACGCGCACTTGGCAAAGAGCCGATACAGGCGCCCGATCGCCCGGGGTTCATCGTCAATCGGCTGCTCGTCCCATACCTTCTCGACGCCGTGCGAGCGTACGAGAACGGTCTCGGCAGCATCGAAGACATCGACAACGGGATGAAGCTCGGGTGCGGACATCCGATGGGACCGTTCACGCTGCTGGATTTTGTCGGGATCGACACGACATACTACATCGCCAACATCATGTATGACGAGTTCCGGGAGCCGGTCTACGCTCCGCCGCCTCTCATGAAGCGCATGGTGCTCGCCGGGCGCGTTGGTCGCAAGGTGGGACGGGGGTTTTATAAGTACGAAGGGATCTAGGGATCTAGGGATCCAGGGATCGAGGGATCGAGGGCAAGGAGCTCAGGGACGGCGGAGGCCCACATCGCTACGGCCGTTCGTTCTATTCCCCTGATCCCGTCCCTTTCCCTAGATCCCTAGATCCCTAGATCCCTAGATCCCTAGACCCCTTACCGTAGCTCCCCCAGAAGCCTCGAAGCTGCTACCTTGAACTCCCGGTCCTCCGGGCGCCACTCGGGGTCGTCCGGCGCGGCGAGCAGCTTGTCGAGCGTCGCGCGTGCCTCGTCCTTCCGATCGAGCGCGATGAGGGTCTCAGCCAGGAAGAACAGCGTCGCCGTGCTGTTCGGGTTGTACTTCAGTGATTGCCGGAGGTGCTGCTCGGACTTCTCTTTGCTGCCGCCGAACAAGCCGGGCACGCGATAGTACCAGCGGCCCAGCGCGCGATCCGCGGACCCCTGCTGGAAGGCGGGATCGAGACGCAGCACGGTTTCCAGCTCCTCCTTGATCCTCCCGCGGTATCTGAGGCCGGTCAACCTGCCGGATTCCTCCGCCATCTTGCCCATTGTGGCCGCGAGCCAGAAATGCCCCTCAGGCTGCTTCTGATCGAGCGCAATGGCCTGGCGTGCCGCCTTCATTCCCGTCTCGAGATTGGCCCGCCTCGCCTCCTTGGCGCCGTGGCTGCCAATCCAGTACATGGCTCGTGCGATCTTCCAGGCCGACTCGAAATCGGTAGGATCGGCCGCGGCGCGCGCTTGCCAGATCTCGGCGGCGAGACGCGCCTTGTCAGGGTCTTCACGCTCGGCATAGAGCGCATCAGGGTCTGGCGATGTCTGCGGCGGGCGGATGAGGGCGCTGGAGGCTGGCAGGGGGGGTGACGCGAAGGCGGCGCTGACTCCGCAGGCGGCGAAAACCGTCAGGTACAATATCGTCATGCAAGACCTGATCGTTCAATTGTTATCAGCACTGGGTGAGGAACCGAACCGCGAAGGTCTTCGCCGTACGCCCGAGCGCGTCGAGCGGGCGCTCCAGTTCCTCACCAGCGGTTATCGCGCGGACGTCGACGAGGTCCTCAACGGCGCCCTCTTCAGCGTCGATTATAGCGAGATGGTGATCGTCAAAGACATCGACTTCTACAGTCTTTGCGAGCACCATCTGCTGCCGTTCTT
>JBOGIN010000584.1:0-2949 GCA_050742275.1 Vicinamibacteraceae bacterium | reverse complement strand
CCGGACAACGCTCGCCACCACCGCAAACCGATTGTCTTCACGGTCGACGTCGCCGAAGATCTCGCGGCGAAGTTCGTCCCGACCTTCGTGAAGCCGGAACACACACAGCCCGAACGAGGCTCGTTCTTCGTGACCGAAGGTCGCATCTTCCCCGCGGGCACGATCGTGGGTGATGGTGCGAGCTTCGATCCCAACCGTGCGGGGCACGTTGGCGTATGGATCTGCCGCGGCACGCACTTGGTCGCAGCTTCAGAGATCCCGGCCGCCCCGCTCTGGGTAAGCACTGCGCAGCTGTTCGTGCTCGGCCGGCAGGGCAAGGAGCAGATCGCGACAGAGGGCGTCGAAGGCTCCGGCACCATCACCCGCATCGTCACCGGTGGCGCAGGCAACTACACCGGCTTCGTGGGCGAGCAGCGGCAGACGTTTCTCGGCTTCAACCCGACGGGGGGTGTCAACCTGCGTGTGACATTCATCCTTCGGCCAGTCGTCAAGTGAGAACGGCGTCAAGGGCCGCCGCTCGAACGGCGGCCCTCCTTCCGACGCCTTCCTGGACTGCGTCGTCACTCTGAGCTCGAAGGAGAGAATCGCATGGCTACGCTCGACACGCCCGCGCACACGGCAGCCGCCGTGGAACGGCTCGTGGTGCTCCCGACAGGTGTGAGACTCCAGTATGTCGAACAGGGACACTCAGACGGTTCGAGGCTCACGTCTCGGCGCCGGATCTCTCACGCGACCTAGCGGCCGTCACGGTCCCTACGCTGCTGGCGTGGGGCGACCGCGATGCGTATGCCATTCGCGGCGATCAAGACGCGCTGCTCGCGGCGATTCCGGCTGCCCGGCTCGAGACGTACGAAGGTGGCGGCCACGCGCTGCACTGGGAAGACCCGAGGCGCTTCGCTCGAGATCTCACGGAGTTCGTCTTCGAGCGCAGTCAGGCGCTGGCTGAACATCGACCATGAGCAACCGCGGCTCTGCTGGTCACTCCGTGATCGCGCGGATCACCCGGCACGGGTTGCCTGCGGCCAACACCGCGTCCGGGACGTCTCGCGTGACAACGCTGCCGGCTCCTATCACCGCTCGCGCGCCGATTCGTACGCCCGCGAGAATGATCGCCCCGCCACCGATCCACACGTCCGACCCGATCTCGATCGGCTTCCCGAACTCCTCACGCCGCCGCCGCTCGGCGTCGAATGGATGTAAGGGCGTGTAGATCTGCACTGACGGCCCGAAGAGCGTGAAGTCGCCGATCCGCACCGGGCACACGTCCAGAACGGTGCAGTTGAAATTGAAGAAGACACTCTCGCCGAGAGCGATATTCGATCCGTAGTCGCAGTAGAACGGCGGCTGCATCCACACCGTGTCGCCGCCCTTGCCGAACAGGTCGCGCAGAATGCGGCGTCGTTCTGCGTCTTCCGACTCGCGTGTGGCGTTGAGCTGTTGGCATAGATCACGTGCGCGCACCCGAGCTGCGACAAGCTCGGGATCGAGCGGGTCGTACATCTCGCCCGCCAGCATCTTCTGGCGTTCACTCGACACCATCAAGGAACTTATCACGGCAACACGGCGAGGCCAGCAAGCTCTGCGCGACCGCTGCAAAGACGGAACGGGCATCCCGTGCCCGCTATTGACAATAATATTTGTCAAGGCTATGGTGTCCGCATGTTGGATGTGGCGGTCATCGATGACCCTGTCTCGGCCATCGCCGCGCTGGATCCAATCAAGGCCCGGTTGCTGGCCGAGCTATCGGCGCCCGCGTCCGCGGCGACGCTGGCCGCGCGTGTGGGACTGCCGCGACAGAAGGTGAACTACCACCTGCGTGCGCTGGAAGATCGGAAGCTCGTGGAGCCAGTCGAGGAACGACGCTGGGGCGGACTTACCGAACGGCTGGTGGTCGCGACGGCGGCGTCGTACGTCGTCTCGCCCGCGGCACTCGGTCCGATCGGCGCCGATCCCTCACGCAACAACGACCGCCTGTCCGCCAGTTATCTGATCGCGTTGGCCGCGCGGATCGTGCGCGAAGTCGGGGTGCTGTGGCGCCGCGCGCGCGCGACCGACAAGCGCCTCGCGACGCTTTCGATCGACGCCGTCATCCGCTTCAAGTCGCCTGCCGACCGCGCGGCGTTCACCAGCGACCTTGCGCGCGCGATCGCGAATCTGACGGCACGCTATCACGACGAACGAGCACCACGCGGGCGTCCCCATCGACTCGTCGTCGCCTCCTACCCCGCGCCGGGCGACACTAGAAACTGAGAGGACTTCGCATGCCGATCAAGAAGGACGGAACCGGAAAGCGCTGGGTCGAGATGGAGTTCATCACACCAGGCACACCGGAGCAGGTCTGGCAGGCTCTCGCAACGGGCCCTGGAAATACCGCGTGGTTCACGAAGTCGACGATTGACGAGCGCGTGGGCGGTGAGGTCCGCTTCGACTTCGGTCCCAATGGCAGCTCGATCGGCGAAGTGACGGTATGGACACCACCGCACCGGTTCGGCTATGTCGAGCGCGACTGGAGCGAAGGGGCACCTCCAGTGGCAACGGAGATCACGGTGACGAGCCGCTCTGGCGATCGCTGTGTTGTGCGCATGGTCCATTCGCTGTTCTCGTCGTCTGACGATTGGGACGATCAGCTGGAGGGGTTCGAAAAGGGGTGGCCGGTCTTCTTCGAGGTGCTGCGCCTCTATCTTGCGCATTTCGCAGGGCGGCGGGCGGGGTCCTTCCTGGCGATGGCCAGCGTCGAAGGTGATCATCTCGCGATCTGGAAAGGCGTGACGGCGCAGCTCGACCTCGCAGGCGCAGATGCAGGAGAACGGCGGACGCTGCCGCCACAGCCAGAGGAATTGTCGGGCGTGGTCGAACGCATCCAGCAGCACCGACGGGAGAGGGTCCTGCTGATGCGTCTGGAAGCTCCCGCACCTGGCCTGGCGGTGATCGGGACGTACGACGCCGAGC
>JBOGIN010000583.1:0-1879 GCA_050742275.1 Vicinamibacteraceae bacterium | reverse complement strand
ACCCTGCCCGGGAGCTCCCGCTGCAGCGACACGTTGATCCGGTCGTTGACCTCCGGCTCGAAGTCCTGCTGGAACCACACGAGGTTGTCGCCGCCGAGACCAAGATAGCGGCCGTTGTCCTTGCCGAGCGGAGGGATCAGAGGGTTGCTGCCCGCTGGGAACGGATCGCTCAGGCGCGCTTGCGGGACTCCTTCGAGGGGAGGCGCCACCGACTGCGTGGCGTCGAACCCGAGATAGGGCGGCTCGAGAAAGTTGAGCGCTTCGAACCCGGCGAAAGGCGAAGGCGAGAAGTTGTACTCCGTTGGTACGACGTAGCGGGCATACCCGGCTCGCAGGGCGGTCCTGTCGTTGATGCGCAGCGCGAGGCCCGCACGCGGCATGAACGCCCCGTTCGTCGTGTCCCACATGCCAGGATGGTCGCCGTCGGTGAAGACCCACGCGCCGTTGAAGGCGTAGGCCTCGCCCATCAGCGCGCGTGCCGCCTCCGGAATGTCCGGCGGGCTCGCCCGCATCTCCGGGATCGGCTGAGAGAGGTCGAGAAAGCGTGACATGTCGTGGTCGGGGTCATGCCACGGGGTCTCGAGCTCATAACGCAGCCCGAGGTTCAACGTGACGCGCTGGCTCAGCTTGATATCGTCCTGGATGAACCCAGCGTAGAACTCCGTGCGCGGCTGCTTGATCGGCTTGGACACGGCAACCGAGTCGGGCGCCAGCGCGCCGAGCAGGAAGGAAGCGTAGGGATGACCCGACTGGCGTGTGTCAGGGTTGATGAACGTGTCGGCCGTCGTGGCGCCATCGAACAAGAGGCCGGTCGTGCCGGTGACGAGCGATTCGCCGCCGCTGCGCCGCGTCTCGAAGCCGACCTTCCAATAGTGTGCGCCAAGCTGCTGGGACAGCTTCGCGCTGAACGTGGCGGCGTTCGGGTGCTGATACCAGAACACCGTGGTCTGGCCGAAGTGCGAGCCGCCGATGTTGATTCGAGGATGGTAGACCGGGAGGCCCGTCTCGAAGGGCGCGTACCACGGGTTGTCGGGCCAGAACTCCGACCACCCGGTCGGCCCCAGATCGAAGCCCGGCGCGCCGTAGTCGTCGACGAGCGAGTGATAGTCGCCGTGCAGGTTGACGAGCGTGCGGTCGTTCACGGTCCAGAGCGCGTCGCCGGACACGCTGAGCGCATGCCGCGAGCTCATGTCACGCGGACCAAAGGCGGGTGAGTCGTTCGGTGTGGGATTCAACGTCTCCACGATGGTGTGAATTTGGCTGAATCGGCCGTACACCCGCCATTTGTCGTTGATGTTCCAGTCGACACGATCGGAGAAGTTCTTGTAGTCGGTGATGCGCGTCGCCGTGGCTTGGTAGTTGTTCACACCGCTGACGTCGTCGCCCGCCCCGTTCGGCTCCCACAAGGTCTCCATCACGCGCTGGGCGAGCGGATCCATGCGGTCCGCCGGAATGCGATTGCCGGGGAACGGCGTGCGGGTGACGGCGCCCGTTTCCGAATTCAACTGCGTCGACCACGGATCGTAGATGACGCGCAGACTGCCGTCGGGGTTGTACGACTGCGAGAAGTCGCCCGCTCGCTCGCGCCCCGTCGGCATCGTCCGCACGATCGTGAGCTGGTCGTGCGGCCGCCACTGCTCGTACGACGCAAAGTGGAACACCCTGTTTCGCAGGACCGGATGCCCGAGAACCCCGCCAGCGATCGTGTTTCGTGACTTGCTCTCGTCACCCGTCGTCCGGTCGGTCAGCGCGTTGAGCTCGGGGTAACGCCCCGCGAAGTAGGCGCTTCCCTCCCACTGGTTGGTGCCGGACTTCATCGTGATGCTGACCACGCCGCCAGCGCTGTGACCGGACTCGGCGTCCACGCTGTTCTGTAGGA
>JBOGIN010000582.1:0-5546 GCA_050742275.1 Vicinamibacteraceae bacterium | reverse complement strand
AATCTATTCACACGCTCTAGAGGCCTGCGCTACGTACGGGCGGGCGGCGGAGCGGCACTTTCATTACACGCTGGCGGAGAGCCTTTCGCGAGGATCGTATCCTGCAGCGCGGTCCAGACCCCGCCGTAGAACCGCCGATACCGCCCAGACAGGACCATGCCGGCAATCGGCAGCAGCCGCTTCAGCCGACCGGTGCGCAGCAAGCGCAGCCGCACGTCAAGAGTGTCGCATTGATGTTTCAGATCGGCGACAAGGCGCTCGAGGAGCTCGTCCGTTCCCGCCGCCGTGCGTAGGCGGGATTGCGCGCGGTCGAGCATGAGGCAGGTCTGGCGGCGCCGCGCCTCCAGGACCTCTGCATAGTCGCGCTCGAGGTTCGCCCTCAGACGCGCCCGCATGAAGCGGAGCCGGCTGACAGCCCGCGGCTGAGCCATGTCTGCGGCGCTCGCCGTCGTTGGATGCCGCCGATAGAGCTGGAGCGGCGGCGTCTCGATGATCCGCCGCCGGCCGAGACGCTCAGCGAATTGAACGATCCACCGATCGTGGGAAGGGTATCCCTCCGGGATGGGCAGAATCCACGAGAGAAACGACGCCCGGACCGCCACACAGCAGCCCTTCACGAAGGCATGCTCGGACAGGCCGGCCGCGCGGTGCTGGCCCAGGGCCGTCAAGCTGGTGGGAGCCAGTGCGCTGTCCGTCAAGACGGCGTCGTTCACGAAAACAGCGTGCTGCGGATCGCGCGCTGCGATATCCGCCACCGTTCGAATCTTGTCGGGCAGCCAGTAGTCATCCTGATCGCTCAAGAAGATCAGGTCGCCCGAGCAGCGAAGCAGCGCCCTGTTGAAATTCTGCGCAAACCCCAAGCGCTCATCGGTGCGATGTATCCTGACGGGAAACGGCGCCCCCTCGGCGAACCGCTCCAGAATGTCCAGCGTGGCATCTACAGAGCCATCGTCCGAAACCACCAGCTCGTCTGGCGGCCGTGCTTGAGCGACAAAGCTCGCCAGTTGCTCCTCCAGATACCTGGCCCCATTATGTGTTGCCATCGCAATGGAGACTTTCATGCTGCGCTATCTCCAAGAGCAACTGCTCGCAAGGATTCTGACGATGAGCCGATTCATTCCGTCCGGGCCTTGACCGTGATGTACTCCCGTCGCGCAGGAGTGCGCTTTGCGATCCGCTCGGACTTTTCCACATCGGGCGGCAAAGGCATCTTCAAGCCCTCCTTGGAATAGGGACCGATACCTTGCGCGATCGCCGTGCTTGCGCGGAAGAGCGTTGCGCAAAGAGGCCGGTATGGCTGGACGTCCATCTCGGCGAAGCCCGATATCGATAACGCGCGTTGCAGGGATCCCAGCGAGAAGAGAACGAGGTGACGCGGCGGGTCCAGGCCAAGCCAGTCTGCGCCGAAGTGCCGGTGTCCGTCCGCGTCGATGTTCGGGGTGTCAATCCAGATGCTTCCCCCGCGCCTCAAGAGGCTGCGGCAGGCCCGCAACATGCCAGTCGGCTCGTGTGCGTGCTCGATCACGTGCGACAAGGTGATGACATCGAAGTGTTCGATGGCCGGGTCGAGCGTGTCCACGCTGCCCAACCGGACGTCGAGACCTTGCTGGCGCCCCACGGTGACGGCATTTGAATCGAGATCGACCCCAACGACAGTCCAGCCGGCGCTGCGCGCCCGCACGAGGAACGTGCCGTTCCCGCACCCCACGTCCAGCAACCGTTGCCCCGGCCTCGGTTTTGGCAGGTGGCGCATGGTTGCGTCGACCTTGGCCCGGTATCGAGGGCTCATGACGAGCATCAAGACGCCGAGCCGGCTCCCAGGTGCGTCCGCCGTGCCGAACCGCCAATGGCGATAGCCGTTCGCGAGAGCGCGGCGCATCTTGCTCACCCGGTCGAGCGATTCGAAATCCGGCTTCTGCTTATGTGTGTAGTACTCACGGTAGGCGAGGCCGAGCGTCTCGGGCGTCGGCCGGGGGTCGAGATAGCCGCTCCCGCAGGATGTGCAGCGGTGCAACGTCCATTGTCCCGGCGCGCAGAAGAATACGCGGTCGGTCAGCCCCTCATGCAACGGCTCCCGCCCGTCCGAACCGCAAACCGGACAGTGTGGCACCGTTTCCAGGCCCTCGGGAGGCCAAGCCTGGCGCCGAGGAGCCTGGGCGTCTCGAGCGCGCGCCGTTGCGCGTTCACTCATCTCGTGGGCTCGGCGATCGGCACGGCGGCGGCGCCCGTTCGGTCCGAACGAAAAAGTAATCGGGTCATGGCTCGCAGAAACGGGACGGATGCTCCTACGGTCGCCAGAAATAGCAACGCGCGCGGGACCAGCGATTGCGGGAGCGACGCGAGGGCGAAGCCGGCGATCACCGCAGCGATCAGGAGATAGGTGCGCATCACGACCGATCTCACGTCGGGGACTTGACGGCGCGTCAGGTCGTTCATGATGAGCGCATCCACGAGCACGCGAAAGAACCACGCCGAGGCCGTGCCCGCGATGCCGAACTCCCGTGTCAACGCCCAGAGGAGGATGACGTAGAGGCACAATTCCGCCGCGTGAGCTTTCGCCACCAGGTCCGGACGTCCGGCGCTCTGCAAGATGATCACGCAGGGACGCGTGAGAACGTTGATCATCCACCCGAGCGCCAGCCAGCGTACGACGGGTGTGGCGGCGATGCGGAAGTCGTCGCCCAACCACAGCTGCAGCGCCTCGGGCGCGAAGAGAAAAGCACCGCTGATCAGAGGAAGCGTGAGGAGGAGAAGAGCCCGAAGGGCCTGGCCGTACAGCGTCGGCAGGCGCGCGCGATTGCCCGCAATCGCCGTCGTCAAGGCGGGAAACAAAACCCCCGTCACAGAGCGCGGCAGCATCTGGAGGCGCGAGAGCACTTCATACGGGGTGACGTAATAGGCGACGGCCGTCATGCTCATCATCGCTCCGACGAAGAAGCGATCGAAGTAGACCATCAGCGGTCCCGTGACGTTGCTGACCGTCAGCCAGCCACCAAAGGAGAGCAGGGGACGCAGGTGACGCCTCGTGATGCCCATCGGGCGACGCAACGACGGGCTCACTTGCGCCGCGGACGCGTAATAGAGCACGAACGCGGCCGTCCGCGCGGCAATCAGGGCGCTGGTCGCGCCGATGAGGCTGGGAGTGAACTGCAGGCTGACGACCGGGCCGAGGAAGGTCATGACGCCCAACGGCACGCGCACCAACGCGATCTTGGCGAAACGGTGATGCGCCTCGAGGATGCCGATGAGCGCGGACGTGGCGATGACGATTGGAATGCCGGCGGCCAGGAGCCGGAAGCTCGCTATCCCTTCGCTCTCGAGACCAGGCGGCACGTTGAGCACATGGAGGATCAACGGCTCCACGAGCAGCAGCACGACCACCATGCCGAGGACGCCAAGGCCCAGTATCAGGCACAGGGCTGTCCAGATGATTCCGGCAAGGTCCCAGTCCTGCTCACGCCCGAGATGCTCTGCCACCAATTTGGTCAGCGCGCGGCCGAGCCCCATGTCGAAGAAGCTGAAATAGCCGACGCCCATCCAAATGATGGCGAGGAGCCCGAAGCGGTCCTTGCCCATCCCGTCGATCAGATACGGGATGGCGAACACACCGACCAGCATGGGGATCGCCATGCCGGTGAAGTTCCACAGGGTGTTTCGAGCAAGAGCACGCCCCGAGAGCATGTTATTGGCGCGACTCACCTACGCCTCCAGCAAGCTGCTTTTCTTCGCGCGTTACGATTCGATGTGGCCAAACGCGGCGAACGATCCCGGCTCACCGGCCTTCACGCAGACCCAGCCGGTTGGCGCACCGGGCTTCGGTGCGCGATTGTAGACGATGTCGCCAAGTTTGTGGCTCCCGGCCGTCGGCGCCTTCACGCCGTGCGCTCGCAGCGCCCACCCGTTGGCGCTGGTGTCACCCTCCACCTTGTCCCAGGCGTCGCCCGTGTCCCGGTTGGTGTACCGGCTCCCGGCGGACGCGCGGACGACACCCTCGGGTGAGCCGACACCGGCATGCTCGACGTGCAGCCGATGAACGCGTGATGCGCCGTCCCAGGCGAGGTCCGTGCTCGCTCCAATCACGAAGTTGCTCGTGATGGCGCCATCCGCCAGCCCGAGGGTGCAGTAGACCCCCCGTTGCATGGTCGGCTCGTCGCCGCTGTTGACGATCGAGTTTCGCTCGACGCGCAGGAACCGCAGGGTGCGCGCTCGTTGGCGCGGATTGTGGGTCAGAAGGATAGCGGTCCGAGCGGTGTCTCGTGCGTTCGTGGCACGGCAGCAATCGGTGATTTGATTGTCGAGGATCTCGATGCGCTGCAGGTCGTCGGTCAAGGGCGTGATCGTCCCGTCATGCGCGAGCGCGGATCGCAGCGTGCCCGTGATGCGGTTGCCGATGATCCGCAGGTCGCGACACCGGCCAATCGAGATGCCGTATCCAATGTTGAGATCGTCCGGCGCCTCGCGCTCTCCGACGTAGGAAAGGTTGTTGCCCTCGATCATGATCGACCTGATAGGCGTGCGGACGCCCATCCCGATCATCGGTGCGACCGCGGCCTGTTCCCGCTTGGGGTGGCCGGGAAGCGGCCCGTGCTGCTCGACCGTGTTGCGCGTGATGCGGACGCGGTCCATCACGTGCTCATTGCACCAGAATTTGAAGCCAGATCCTTCACACCCGACGATCACGTTGTCGGTGTAGATGACGTTGATCTGATCCGTCACCGAAGCGACCACGTTGATACCGCCGCGATAGTTGCGGATGTAGTTACCGGAGACGATGGCGTTGGACGCGTGTACTTCGATTGCCGTGGAGGCGTTCGTGCGGTCCAGGTCTGGCTGAGTGAAGACGTTGTCTTGAATGAGGCATCCATCGGCTTGGGCGTAGATGGAGCTATGGTCCGTCTGTCCGTCGTTTCCCTGGATCGCCCCACCAACCGTGTCGAAGCGGCAGTTGCGAATCGTCAGATCGCGGACGGTGTGGGGCATTGCATTGTTGCCAAACCGCAGGCACTGCCGGCTGGCGTTGTTCACGAAGGTGAGACTGTCGATCGTGATTCGCGCGCCGAAGTTCGTGCCGATTGCATTCCAGCGGGCCCGCGCCATACGGAGATTGTTCTCGCCATTCCCATCCACCTTGAAATGCCCATACGTCACGTCGGTCAGCGGATCGCCACGGCCGGCATCCGGTGGATAGATGAAGTTCCATTGCCGGTTCTGGCTCAGACCGTCCGCAGCTCTCAGGACCGTGACGTCGCCCTCACCATCGATGTTCACGCGGCTCTTCGGGACAATCAACGTGGCGAAGCGCGGCTCCTTCGGCACACGAGAGGGGGTGACCGTGCCGAGCAGATATGTGCCCGCCGGCAGATGCACCGTGCCGCCACCCGCTTCGGACATGGCCTGAATGGCCCGATTGATCGCCGTCGCATCGTCGTGCTTGCCGTCGGCCCTCGCGCCCCACCACTGCGGCAGCGCGACGGCGGCGCCCAGCCGTCCGACCACCCTCCCGGCGCCACCGAAGACCTCGTAAGGTCCAGCCAGCAGCGGCCCCG